>CAMWXM010000073.1 GCA_947178195.1 uncultured Ruminococcus sp. | reverse complement strand
AATCAATAGTATAATATTATTATAACCTCAGAAGTTTTCTCCTGCCTTTTACGGTCGGCGAACATCTTCAGATTCAGTTGGTGATTACATTGTCAACTGAATCACGGCTTACGCCGTAAGCCATCTGCTTTAAATTATTTTTGAAATCAAATTTAAGAATTATTATTTTATATTTTTGAGAGGAGTTATGTTAAATGAAGAAAAGCACACTGAAACGCTGTATTGCTGCAGCTGCGTCCTGTTTAGTCATGGCATCGGCTGTACCGGTCATTCCGACGTATGTATCAGCAGCGTCAAGCATTATCAATTCAACATTTGAATACAGCGTATCCGACTGGGGCACATATAAAGAAAGCGGTGGAGCTTGTTCTCTGGGCAGAGAGGACGGCAAGCTTGCGCTTACTGTAAGTAATGTGGGAAAGGTAAATTATGCCGTTCAGGTATTTTACGATATTGTTCCTCTTTATCAAAACGGTGTGTATCATGTGAAATTTGATATTTCCTCTACAATAAATAGATATATTGAATTTATGATACAGCAAAACGGCGGAACATATCAGGCTTACACATGGAAAGGATTGAATCTTACCTCCGAGCCTCAGACCATCGACTATGAATTTACTATGAAAGAAGAAACGGACATTATGTCCAAGCTTCTTTTCAACTGCGGCATTCAGGAAAAGCATGAGGGGGCTCTTCCTGAACATAAAATATATATAGACAACGTTTCACTGGAGCTTGTAGATGACAGCAAGGTGGATTATTCTGCAAGCAGACCTTATGAACCACCGATAGTTACCAATCAGGTAGGATATAAAACAAACGATAAAAAAACTGCCGTTTTCAGAAATACAAACGGAGCAAGTCAATTTTCTGTTGTAAACGCCGATACAAACCAAACGGTTTATACAGGCAATCTGTCGGCCGATATTCAGAACACTTCTGCCGGAGAAGTAAATAAAACCGGAGATTTCTCATCTGTTAAAGAACCGGGTAAATACTATATAACCTGTGGAAATCTCGATAAATCCTATACTTTTGAAATAGGCGAAGGTATTTATTCAAACCTGCTTGACGACAGTATAAGAATGCTTTATTTACAGCGTTGCGGAACTGCTGTACAGGATAAGGATTTCGGTCATGTAGCATGTCATACCGGAATAGCCACAATTTACGGAACTAACGATAAGATTGATGTTTCAGGCGGCTGGCATGACGCAGGCGACTACGGAAGATACATAGTTCCTGCTGCAAAGGCTGTTGCCGACCTTCTTTATGCATATGAAGCAAATCCGGAACTTTATAGCGACAGCATTGGTATTCCTGAAAGCGGAAACGGTATTCCCGATATTCTTGATGAAGCTCGCTATGAGCTTGAATGGATGAAGAAAATGCAGAGAGCTGACGGAGGAGTTTATCACAAAGTAACCTGTGCAACATTCCCAGGATATGTTTCTCCTGAAAAGGAAACTGCACCTTTGATAGTCACGCCGGTTTCGACTACTTCTACTGCTGATTTCTGCGCTTCAATGGCTCTTGCTTATGAATTTTATAAATCTATAGACCCTTCTTTTGCTCAGGATTGTTTAAGCTGTGCTGAACGTGCATGGTCATTCCTGGAGGCAAATCCGAACCTTATTTTTAAAAACCCGGGCGATGATATTACGACCGGTGAATACGGTGATAAGTCAGACAAAGACGAACGTTATTGGGCAGCAGCTCAGCTTTATCGTGCGACTAAAAACAACAAATATGAAAACGCTCTCAATTCAATGACTGTTTCTATGGGTCTCGATTGGTCAACTGTAGGCGATTATGGAAATATTGCAATTCTTACAGACGACAGTATAAGCGCCGATTCTTCAGTTTATACTAAAGCAAAGTCATCAATAATTTCTCGAGCTGATAAATTTGTTACCGCTTCCGAAAATTCTCCTTACGGCTCTGCTATAACAAAATATGATTGGGGAAGCAATATGACTATTGCAAATGCCGGAATCATTCTTGGCATTGCATATAATATTTCAAATGATATAAAATATCTTAATGCAGCAAATGCACAGCGTGATTATCTCCTTGGAACAAATCCTGTGGGCGAATGCTTCTTTACAGGTTATGGAACAGTTTCGCCTGAAAATCCTCATCACAGACCCTCAATGGCAGCTGGAAAAGCCATGAAGGGAATGCTGGTAGGTGGAGTAAACCAGAACCTCGAAGACAGCGCAGCAAAAGCATACTGTCAGGATTTGCCTGCTGCAAAACGTTATGTTGACAATTCGGAAAGCTATTCAACAAATGAAATAACCATTTATTGGAATTCTCCGCTTACATATCTTATCGCTATGACAGATGACGGACAAAAAAGTGATAGATTTATTCTCGGAGATATAAACTGCGATGGAAAAATCAATTGCTTTGATTTTGTACTTGCCAAAAAAGCTCTTATAGAAGGAAAATTTTCAAACGATACTGCGGCTAAGGCAGCCGATGTAAACCAAAGCGGATCATATTCCGTTGCCGATGCTGTTCTTATTCAAAAATTCCTTGTTAAAAAGATAAAAAGCTTTTCAAGTGCAGAACAGCCTGTTGTAACAACAATACCTCAGATCACTACCGCAACAACAACCACTGTTGTTTATGTACCTGTAGTTACAACTCCGGAACCGCAATATGCTCCTAATGGAATGATAGATTACGGTACTCCCATGAATCAGAACGCAACTGTTGTCGCAGATTTTAGAAAAGGTGAAACTCCCGTCTTCTATGCCTCGGATGGCTGGACTAATGAGGGTTGTTTCGACTGCGGCTGGTATAAACAGAACACATCCTTTGACAATGGCGTATTGAATCTTACCATAGACAAGGATTATTCAGGTCGATATAATTATTCAGCAGCAGAATACAGAACTAATGATTTTTACAGCTACGGCTATTATGAAACCTCGATGCAGGCTATAAAAAACGACGGCGTAGTATCTTCGTTCTTTACCTATACAGGTCCTACAGATAATAATCCGTGGGATGAAATAGATATTGAAATACTGGGCAAGGATACCACAATGGTTCAGTTTAACTATTATACAAACGGCGTTGGAAATCATGAATATTTTTACGATCTTGGCTTTGACGCTTCCGAAGGCTTCCATACTTATGGCTTTGACTGGCAACCGGATCATATAACATGGTATGTTGACGGAAAGGCTGTTCATACCGAATACGGTAATGTTCCTTCAACTCCAGGAAAAATAATGATGAACGCATGGCCGGGTATAACTGTTGACGAATGGCTTAAACCCTTTGACGGAAAAACTCCGCTTACCGCTCGCTATCAATGGGTAACTTACAACAAACAGTGATTTTCTGACTGTATATCTTCAGCACAATCTTTGCGATATTACCTTAAAAATTTTCTATATTAGCAAATTGCAATCATTAAGGCAGCACCATCTTTAAACGGTGCTGCCTTTATTAGTGAGCGATAATAACAGATTGCTGTATCAACGGTTTTAATGAATCCCTGATTAAAAATCAGGGATATTATATTGCTTTTTATATTTTTTGGGAGTCGTACCGATATATTTTCTGAATACTTTTATAAAATAGCTCTGAGAGCTGAATGCAAGAAGATTGCTTATTTCAGTATCGCTGAATTCGGTATAAAGCAAAAGCGAAGCTGCCTCTTCAATTTTCAGCTTATTCACATATTCGCCAAAGGCTGTTCCGGTTTCCTTTTTAAAAAGCCTTGAAAGATAAGCCGGACTTATTTTAAGATATTCTGCTGTTTCTTCAAGCATTATTCTGCTGTGAAGATGACACATTATATAATCTATGGCATGAACTATCTGTTTTGAATATACACCTCTGAGCTTTATAAGTCGCATCCTATTGGTATAGCCTTCTATCATTTCCATATGAACCGCTCTTATTTCGCTTTCAGTATTACAATTATCGGTTTTCATAATATAAAAATCGCTGAGGTCATAAGATTCCTCCGGCGTCATGCCGCCTTTTATGCAGTAACGAGCTATAAGCGCCGCCAGTACGACCATATGATATTTCAGATTGCGTATATAGTCAGTGCTGAGAATACCGCAACCCTCACAGCAAAGCGGTTTCATAAAAACCTTTACAAGCTCCATATCTCCCGAGGTTATACTTTCATAAAATGCCATTTCACGATCAAAGGAAGCGTGCTCAAAATTATCCTCACGCTTTGAAAACAAATGCTCTGCAATTTTTTTCTCTGTTTCAACGCTCATAAATATCACCTCTGGATTTATTTTAACATATTTACAAGTAAATTTCAATAGTCGATTTAAGGTAATACCCCACCAAAATTGTAGGGCGTTGCCATAAACATCAAGCGCCGCACAGTTTTTGTGCGGCGCCGTCATATTTATTTAAGTCCATTCATAGCTGCGTCCACGACGTTTTTAAAGTACCACGAATTATTTTTTCTGTCAAGAAGTCCGAATGCGCTTTCGCCTTCTTTAACACCGTTATCCCAGACAATGCAGGTAATTCCTCTTTGCTTAGCAGCTTTTATATAATATTCCATATGCTTTACACGATCATTATCATTATTTTTGTTTACTGCGCCGAACTCGCCAATAATAGCCGGAACGCCCTTGTCGATAAATGTTGATTTAATAAGGTCGAAGTTTTTGTCCAGCTCCGATTTGTCACTGTCGTTAAAACTTGCCGTTCCGTTGTCGTCTCCTGCGAAGCTCCATGGCGAATAAGCGTGTATAGAAACTGCAATATGATCATCGTCAGGAATTTTTATCGCTTTTATAGCCGTTTCGTCCATAGCCGCAGCGTGACCTGTAATAATAAGAGTTCTTGTGGCGTTATTGCCTCCGGATTTTCTTACGGTATCCACAAATGCAGCCAGCAGATTATTGATAACCTCACGTTCCTCTTCTGTACCGCATGTCCACTCGTCCTGACCGCCGATAACTCTTGGTTCGTTCAGACCTTCAAAAAGAAGATGCTCATCGTAATTTTTAAATCGTGCAGATACCTGCTCCCATATTTTTATATATTTTGCCTTGACCGTTGCTTCGTCAGCCTTGGTAGGATTGAGCCATGTATAATCGTCGTGATGTACATTTACTATAGCGTACATACCATTATCAATAACATAGTCCACGACCTCGTTTACACGGCTGAGCCATGCCTCGTCTATAGTATCTCCATTCATATGGTCGCCCCAAGAAACCGGGATTCTCACTGTGTTAAAGCCTGCCGACTTAACTGTATCTATCATAGATTTAGTGGTCATAGGATTTCCCCATGCCGTTTCATACTCTCCTTCGGCAATTTCCCAGTCAATATTATAGCAATCGAAAGTATTTCCCAGATTCCAGCCGATTTTCATATCCTTTACGATTTCCATAGAAGATTTGCCGCTGCTGCTTGTGTTATTATTTTCCTGTGGTTGCTGTACCTGAGCGTTGGCTTCAACTGCCGGCACAGAAGCGCTGCTGTATTTTACCGTAACATTTTTTAAGTTAATACTGTCGTTCTGACTCCACCAATAACCCAGCATAACCTCTCCCGTAGATTGGATATAATCCTTTATCTCCTCCGGCACAAGCCAATACAGAGTAGCGTTATTTGAATTGGTCATAACAGCAATATTTCCGCTCTGATACCAGCCCTTGTCGGTTTTTGCGGGACATGAATCGTCTACCGATATACCAAATGCTCCCGCAT
Organism: uncultured Ruminococcus sp.; assembly: GCA_947178195.1. Taxonomy (GTDB): domain Bacteria; phylum Bacillota; class Clostridia; order Oscillospirales; family Ruminococcaceae; genus Porcipelethomonas. Next base: position 6,430 of record CAMWXM010000073.1, on the reverse strand, counting down.
ATTTCTGAAGCTCACCCGAGCCTTCAACGTTAAATTCAAAATACTGCGGAATGCCGTCGGAAGGTATCATATCCGAAAGAGGAAGTTTTAAAGTTTTTTCCGATTCCTTTCCGTATGCTAAGGATTTATTTACCTCGATAGTCTCCGTACCGTCAACAGGAATTTCAGCAGTAGTGGAATAGTTGCAGATAATGCTTGCAAGTCTGAGCCTTTCCAGACCGCCCCACCAGTAGCCGACCTCGATACTGCCGTCGGAGGAAGTATTTACATAGTCCCTTATCTCAGAGGGTACGTCCCATTTCACTTCTAAGTATGCGCTGTTTACGTCCATTTCAAAGTCGTCCGATTGATACCACCCCTTGTCCGTAGCAGCAGGACAATCCTCGTTTACCGAAATTCCGCATGCGCCCTTATAGCTGCTTATATTCGAAGAGCCGTCCTCGGCATAAAAAACAAAAACAAAGGAATCAACCTTATCTCCATCTCTGACAAATTCGCTTAAATTTGCCTTATAGGTTTTGTTTTTGTCATAATCCATTATCTCGTTTATCTCGCTTTTTTCGCTTCCCATAGAAAAGCTTACCGTTTCCATAGGACTTACATGCTGCGTAGTTGTAACCTCGGTAGTCGCCTCTGTTGCAGCCTCGGTTGCTGCCTGAGTCGTTTCAACAGTGGATTCTGATGAAGAGGAAGAATTTTCCTCGTCCTTATCCTTTAAAAGTGACCATGTCAGGATTCCCCCGAGAGCAAGAATTACAACCGCCATAACGGCTATAACGATTTTTAAGGTTTTACTGCTTTTCTTTTCCTCTGCCATTATTTATTCTCCTTTTTCTTACCAATTTTTTCACCCATTTTTACAACCGTTTCAAATCCCTCAGTTGTATTTTTCATTATATCGTCGTCAAATTCTACAGTATTTTCTTTAAAAATAAGTACCACCGTAGAACCGCCGTATTCAAACATACCCTTTTCATCTCCCCTTTTAAAGGTATGCTTCTGATGAAAATTATTTATTTTTCCTACCAGCATAGCTCCCACCTCGGCATGAATAACATCGCCGAAATTATCGGTATGCAAAACAGTATATTCTCTTGTATTTTCCCTATAGATATCCGTTTTTTCAAGGGCGACAGGATTGACCGTGTGGTAAAATCCGTTGATATGACGGTTTGCGGATTTTGTTCCGTCGTCAAAATATATGTATCGGTGATAATCCGAAACCTCCAGACGGAAAATACAGAAATAACCGTTTTCATATTTTTTTGCAAGCTTACGGCATCTTAAAAATTCCTCAACATGATAAGAAACACCTTTTATTTCAAAAATGCTGTCCTTGTCGATTTTATAGACGGTAAGCTTCGAGTCACAGGGACTTACAACCGCTTCCGGAGTTTTGTCCACAGGTCGTGCCTCTGGTTTTATTTTTCTTGTAAAAAATTCGTTGAAAGAGCCGTAAAGACCCGGTTCATACTCTCTCAAATCAATATCTGCTTTCTTTATAAATGTTGGTATCATTTTTGTCGAAAGGAAAGAATTACAGAACGCACCTGCCGCCTTTGAAACGACAGGTGATGTAAGACCCTTTAACGCAATATTACCGCCAATTGTTTTATAAAGAATATCAAGCATATCATTCTGACCGGAATTATTTTTTACAATTTCTCCGTTTCTTTTTTTAACCTTATATTCCAAGATATTCTCCTTTTATTTTAGCTTGTATTTATAAAGCAGCCACAGAAATTCCAGTGCGCCAATACCGACAAATACCAGCATAGTTCTCATCTGCGGCTTTTTTATTTTAAATCTTGTAATAAATGCAATTCCCACTAAAAGCATTACAACAGCATAGACCTCGGCAAAATAATCACTACCGATATTTTTTCTGAAGCCGTAAAGAAGAGGCATAATAAGCGCAACGCTTGTCACAGGAAGCCCCTCATATGTACGGCGGACCTCCTTAGTTTTTTTCTGACGTTCTTCCTCCATTACGTTGAAGTACGCAAGTCTTATTACCGCCGCCAGCGTAAAGAATACAAGAATAAAATAATGATATATTTTATTCATTCCCACAGCATAACCGATAGCGCCCGGCAAAAATCCGAAACAGATAAGGTCACATAGGGAGTCTATCTGTATGCCGAATTTTTTCTCAGCGTCGGTACGCTCCATTGTCCGAGCTATTTTGCCGTCGAACATATCGCAAAGTCCCGAGATCAGCAAAGCAATAACCGAAACGATAATATGCTTTCCGTCCATAGCAAAATAAATTCCGGTCACAGCCGAAGCAAGACCTATATATGTAAGAATTACCGTATAATTATAAAAACCAATCATTCACAAAACCCCTTTTATGGATAATAACACATCTGTAAAATATAATTATATCATATTTACGTCAATTTTTCAAGTGTATTTATAAATTCAGTCAAAATCTCACAAAAATTTATAAAAAGCATTTTCCGACACAGGATTTCAAGAAATATTTTATGCATATTCAACAATATCACTTGTGATACTTACCGCCGCCGTTTATCTGAAAAGCTCTGTATATCTGTTCTAAAAGCATCACTCTCGCAAGCTGATGAGGGAAGGTCATCTCTGACATGGAAAGCTTAAAATCGGCTTTTGCCTTGACCTTTTCTGAAAGTCCGAAGGAGCTTCCGATAATAAAAGAAAGACTGCTTTTTCCAATAAGCGGGATATTTTCTATTTTTTCCGCAAGTCCTTCGCTTGACAGTTGCCTGCCTTCGATACACAAAGGAATAACGTAACCGGATATACTTTTTAAAATATTTTCCCCCTCAGCGTCAAGAGCTTTTTCTATCTCCTTTTCTGACGGAGCGTCCGGCAGTCTGTATTCATCAAGCTCCACAACGCTTATATTACAGAAACGCTTCAGCCGCTTCAGATATTCTTCACAAGCTTCCCTTAAAAATTTTTCCTTTAGCTTCCCTACAGTTATTATTTTTACATTTAGCATCAGAACACCGCCATTTTTCCGCTGGTCTCAACAGGAGCTACCTCCAGAATATAATCCTTGTTTCTGACAAAGCCTGCTAGTCCCTTTTCCACCGTTTTATCGGCTATGTAAGGTTTGTTGTTTTCCTGGCTCAGATGCCCTAAAATTATATGTGTCGTACCGCTTTGTATAAGCCTTGCCGCCTGTTCAGCACTGCAGACATTTGAAAGGTGCCCATGGTCGGAGCGTATGCGTTTCTTTAAATAATCGGGATAAGGACCTTCCCTGAGCATTTTTTCGTCATAATTGGATTCTAAAAGCACAAGACCGCAGCCTGAAATATTTTCATTTACCGTTTCAGTCACATGTCCTAAATCAGTGCATACGGCGCACATACGCCCATCGGCAGTCTTTATTCTGTATCCGCAGCTTCGCACGGTATCATGAGGTGTATCAAAGCAGTTTATTTCCATATCTGCGGCAACTGCCGGACCATCCAGCTCATAAACCTCCGAATCAGGAGAAATAAGTTCCTTTTCGATCAGTTCCTCAAGAGTCTCCCTCTGACCAAAAACAGGCGCTCCTGTTTTTTTGGTAAGCATTTTCAGTCCGCTGACATGGTCAGAATGACTATGTGTAATAAAAATACCCTTTATTGCCGAAATTGTCATATCGCATTTTATAAAAGCCTGAGAAAGTCTTTTAAAGGACACTCCTGCGTCTATCAGTATGCCGCCCTTATGACTGCCGATAAAAGTCGAATTTCCCTTGCTGGAACTGAAAAGAGGATATATCCTCGCCATATGTATTACTCCTTTTTGTGCGCATAACTTATTATTTTTCCGTCAAAATCGACCTCATAGAAATACTCATCCTGCCTTAAAATGTTAAGGTCAAAATTATAACCTTCCAATGTACTTGAAACAAGAATTTTATCTTTATATTCAAAATTTTCCGTGTGCATATCAGAACATATCTTCGCCGTATAATCATTCTGTCCGTTTTCACAATTTTCAATATAGTCTCTGAAGGATTCTTCCGAAAGAGCCTTTGCAACATTGTGGCAAAGACCCCTTATTTGTTTTTGGAATTCCCTTCGCTCCTCCCATGACTCCCGTGGATCGAATATCGAAGCCATATCGTAGGTTTTTATCAGACCGTTTTCATAAACGCATCTGGTAAGCCAACCGATTCTGTTGCCCCATTCTTCCTTTTGATATGAAACGGAATTGACCGTATCGCCCTCATAAAAAAGCAATTCCGTTTCATAAGCATTACCGATTTCATTAAAAAACTGTTTTACTGAAAGTAATTTGCCGTCTTGATCAAAACCGTATTCATAATCCGGCGGCTTACGGGGATTTTTTATAAGTCTGCCTCTGTTGCAATTTCCGATTATAATATCCTGTATGGGGCTTGGGCAATAAAATCCCCTGTGCATAACCTCTCCGCCTCTGCCGTATTCTTTTCTGACTATACTATTTTCCGCTTGTATATACAATTCATCTAAATTATCCTCATATAAATTGTATATTTTTTCAAAGTATTTATCTTTTTCCCAAAAGCTTTCTCTTGTTTCCATTAGATCTCCTCAGAAACTAGCGTGTGGCGAATGACGAAAAATTTTAGCGATAGGCTAGGATGACGACGACGGCGGGCTGGCGCCCTCCTGGAAGGAAGACGACGCATATCGTTAAAAGATTATGACAGGCGGTGCACGGTAGTTTCCGAGGAGGTCTATTATATGGTAACTCCCGTAACCTCTCTGAACTTATCAGCCGCCTTTTTATTATAAACGCTGTAATCTATATTCATAGGCGAAATTCTGCCAGAAGCGAAAAGCAACATACCGTCCAGTATACCCTCGCTTGTATCCGGCACAAGCAAGCCGCCGTTTTCATTCATAAAGCCCTTAGGGCCTGCAACATCAGTCGCAAACACAGGCAGTCCCAATGCGTCCGCTTCAAGGAGAACAAGTCCAAAGCCCTCATATCTTGACGGAAGCATGAACAGGTCGCACTTTTTCAACACCGGCATAGGATTCTGCATGGATTTTATAACAATTATTTCCGCCTTGCTTTTTTGGGCATATTCAAGAGTTTCCTCGTAAAGCTCTCCCCTGCCGCCGATTATAACAAGAACACTTTCCGGATAGGTATCGCAGAAACGTTCAAAGGATTTCATAAGCCTTAAATGAGCCTTTTCCGCTGAAAAACGACCGATAGTTATAAATTTCATTTTGTCCGGGGCAAGCGCCTTTTCAAGCTCAGCCACTGTTACGTTGCTCTGTGTTTCCGGTTGAAATTCTATAGGAAATTCCGAGCGTGCCACAACGCTATTATAGTCGAGACAGTTTGGGACTACAATAAAATTCTCCCCCTGGGTTTTGCTTATTTCCATTGCCGAACGGCGCATATCCTCGGTTACAAGAGCCACCGTTGTAAATTCTCTGTATGCGTTTCTCAGAGTAAGCAGATGCTGATTATGACGTGTTTTTATTTCTTCCGGCATGTTATTATGAACATAAATAACATTATTTTCCTCAAATGCCTTGAAAAGATTTATCATGCCGTATTCATATCCTGTAAAATGCACCGCACAGCCGGTATCTATACAGCCAAAAAGCCGCTGCCATTCTCTTTTATAAAGTCTGTCGATACGTTTTTTTATAAATTTTTTATCAAAATTCCTTTTAAAATATAACGCATAGCAGATAAGCTCAGCCAGAGTAAACTGAGTTTTGCTCTGCATAGGCAGAATATCCACAAATCTGCGTACGTCCTCAGGATCATATGAAGTTTCGGTTATAGATTCAGAGCGGAATGTTATACAGCATTTTTTAAGCTCGTCCTCGTCAAGCTGAGAAAGAAGATTAAGCAGCGATGTCGTAAGACCATTCTGAGAAAGCGAGCCCGAGTAAATAATAATTCTTTTTCCGTCGTCGGAAACGATTCTCCCCTCTGGCTTCAAGCCGTTAAGCACTGCAAAAACGGAATTTTTATCCTCCAGCAAAACGCCGTTATAGATACCGTAAAGCTGGAATGTTTCGGCAAATTCCGCTGCGTTTTCACATACTATATAATCGGACACCAGATAAGAATGCCTTGCCTTGTCGAAGTTACAGTTATGAGCATATTTACCAAAAGAAATAACTGTCTGTCCGGGTTTTTTAACAAAATAATCCGGCAGAATATCATCGGTCAAAATAAATTCGCAGCACGAATAATTTTTCTTGCTTTCTTTTCTTATAGAATCAGGAATGGAAATCCCCGAACAATCACCGCATATCAGAACCGATTTTTCTATGATCGGTTTATTAAGATATCTTACATAGCCGCTTTGTTTTACTGCATCTAAAAACATTTTCCTGACTGTTTTAAATTCCAAAACGATCCTCCCTTTCTGAATATCAGAACCTTTTCCGGAACTTTTTTTATTATTATATATTATTTTATGCAATTTGTCAAC
>CAMWXM010000072.1 GCA_947178195.1 uncultured Ruminococcus sp. | reverse complement strand
TTATTCCTCTCCGCCTTCAGCAGGCGCAGCAGGTTCGTTTGCCGGTTCCTGAGGCGGCTCTGCCGCAGCAGGCTCTTGTGCAGGTTCAGCCGGCTGCTGATTATTTTCAGGATTGTTTTCCGGAGCGCTTTCAGTAGCAACAGGTTTCTTTTCATAGGAAGAATGATTGTTGCAGTAAGGAGCATTGCTTGATTTCCAGTACCCTGTAACGCCGCCGCTGCACGAGCCGGTAGCTATATTTCCCGTAAGACTACACATAGGCGCTGAGATGACCGTATCACAGGTAGGGTAGCTGTTTTCCGATTTGATATTATTTGCGTATTCGCCGATAATGTTATACCATACCCCTGCTGAAGAAAGTCCGTGATTAAGCTCTTCCTTTTTGTCGTAGCCTATCCATACTCCGCTTATGAAATCCTCTGTAAGTCCCACAAAGCAAAGATCGTTCCAGTCTTCTGAAGTACCGGTTTTTCCTGCAACTGTTTTATTACTCAGCTGTGCTGCAGTACCCGTACCGTTTTTGATTACCTCCTGAAGCAGATGATTCATAACACATGCTGTTTCAGGATCTACTGCTTCGTGAGGGTCACCGTCATTTTCATATACCACAGTTCCATCGCCTTTTTCAACACGCTTTACAATATGTGATGAACAATATGTTCCTCCGTTTCCGTAAGGAAGATAAGCATTAACAAGATTTTCAGGTGAAATACCATAAGTCAGCGCACCGATTGTAAGCGGAGCATAAGCGATATCCGTAGCGCCCTCTTCGGTTATATCCACAAGGTCAAGATTAAGATTCTGCGTTGCAAAATCAAATACTGATTGAGGAGTAAGCTGTTTACAAAGCTGTGCCGGAACGGTATTTCTCGACTGCCTTAACGCTTCAAAAATAAACATATTGCTTCTGCGCCACACATAGTCGTAGTTGTTAGGTCCCTCTTTGCCGTTATCCCAATCTTTTATAGGAGAATCCTTATAAACGCTGCCCCAATGAATAAGGTCATAATAAAGCGCAAGACCATAAGTTGTGATAGGCTTTATACAAGAACCCGGCTGGCGCTTTGCCATTGTCGCACGGTTAAAGGCAAGGGATTCCTTTTTCTCGCCGACCCCTCCCACAACGCTTAAAATTTCGCCATTGTAATTCATTGCAATAAACGCGGACTGAGGAAAAATCTGTTCATATTCGCCGTCGTCATTGCTGTCTACCCATGAGGAATTGTTTTCGGCGTCCATAAGATTATTCAGGTCAAGGTATTTTTCCTCCACATAGCTCTGCATATCCATATCAACGGTAGTATATATCTGATAACCACCGGTATTGATACGGGCAAAAGCCGCTTCTTCGTCTATGCCGTATTCGTCCATAAGAACGGCGGCATATTCCCTCAGTGCCGTATCTACGACCCATGAGGTAGCCTTTTGGCTTTCAAGCTTTTTTTCTTGTTCTGATTTGGGGTGAGCGGCTTTATATTCTTCCGAATCTGTAAACACCAGCTTTTCATTAAGAGCTTCCTGATACTGATCGTATGAAATAAATCCGTTGGAATACATATGATGCAAAACATTTTCCTGACGTTCCTTATTGGCTTCCTTGTCAGCAAATGGATTAAGAGTTTCAGGGCTTTTGGGTATTGCTGCAAGGCATGCCGATTCTGCGATAGAAAGCTCGGAAACGTCCTTTCCGAAATAGTCTAAAGCGGCAAGCTGGATACCATTTCTCGGACCACCGAAACCGATATAGTTAAGATATGCTTCAAGAATTTCGTCTTTTGTGTATTTTTTTTCAAACTGCATGGCCCTGAAAATTTCTCTGATTTTTCTTTCAGGGCTCGGGTCGTCGTCGCCGGTAAGATTCTTGATAAGCTGCTGAGTGATAGTAGAACCGCCCTGCTGAGTATCATAAAAATGCAGGAACATATTGGCAAATGCAGCAAAGGTACGCTTATAATCAACACCTTCGTGAGAATAGAATCTTTCGTCCTCGACTGCCACAAAAGCATCTCTTGTATGCTGAGGAACTTTTTCCAGGTCTATAGGTATACGATGGACGTCGTTATTTACAACGTAAAGCTGTATCAGATTACCGTCAGCGTCCTCGGCATAAACGATTGTATTTGTACTACTTTCCAGTTCCTTTATAGTAACGTCCGCCGATTCGTCCATAAATTCAAGAACGTAAATGGTAAGCGCAGTTACGACAATAGTTCCGGTAATAACTACAACAAGAAAAATCGAAAGAAGAGTCGTACCTAAAACAGTAAGAATCTTTCTGAAGGTACTTTTCTTTTTTTTCTTTTTGTTTTTATGTGGCTTATCGGAATTTTTCGCAGATTTGCGATTATCTGCAGGTTCATGCCGAACCCTTTCATTATATCCCGGTTCTAAATTATATACTCCGGTATTTTCTGGCGCAGGCTTTGAAGCTGCCGGATTAGGTTTTCTTCCAAGAGATGAAGTGTGAGCTTCATGAGCAGCAGTATTATTTTTTATCGGTGTATTCGCCGTGCTGCTTTTTTTAGAAGCGGCGAAGGATGATGTGTTTTTCTTGCGCTTTGCAGGAATATTTTTATCATGCAGTCCCCGTGTATTTTTTTTGTTATTATTGTTATTGTTGTCTGTCATCTGAGTTACCTCTAAATAAATTGTTATAAAGCAAAATATTGCTTTCTTATTATTATAACACATTTTTTTCATGCTGTTAAGGGTTTTTTTTAAAAATTAATGGTATATTTTTGAAATTTTCGTCAATACTAAGAAAAATAGCTATATCATCATAAATCATACATTTAGGTGACCCTTTATAAGGAGGAAAATAAAAATGACTAGAAAAGCAGCGCTTACAGTTATACTTATGGGAATGGCGATCTCGGCAGTTATAGTTATTGCTACTATTTCAAGTTCGATAAAACGTCGGCAGATACGTGCAGAGGATATGGCATCGCAAACCACAACACAAACAACTCCGGTTGAAATAGGCTATTACCTGAAAGCTTACGAAGGGGAAATAGCCGTTTTCAGAGGGACAAGCGTTACGCCATATAAAAAACTGGGAATAAGCATGGCGCTTATGAGCGACCAGGACAAAATACTTTTGACCGACGGTATTTTCGTGCGGACGGAACAGGAGCTGAAGGCTCTTATTGAAGATTATACTTCGTAATTTTTTAAAGGGGACACTTTCACAAAAAAGCGCCCCCTTTAAAAATTATATTTATTTTTTACTTATTACTTTTTTTAAGCTTATATGATTTAATAACCTTAAGGCGTGAAAATTCTTCTCTATCCTTTTCTTCAAGGCTGTCGATAATATAGCTGACAGTACCTTCAAACTTAGGAATAAGAATATTCTGCAGAGCATTTGCACGTCTCTGAGCTTTTTTTATTGCAATAGCAAGACGATAAATACTGTTATCCACTTCTGCCAGCATAATCGTTATAGCTTTAACCTTTGAAAAGGAAACATATGCCTTGTCAAGCTGTGAATTAGTAGCATAAAAACCGTAAGGAACAAAATACTTTTTATTGGCAGTCAGCGTCACATTAGGAATATCTACCCCCATTACGCTTCTGTAGGTAATTTCCACACCGTCCTCGACAGGAACGCTTTCTGCAAGATTATCTATAACGCCTAAAGTAACGTTAGCGTCCTGTAAAGCTGAATAAGCCTCCCGGTATGTTTCTTCTACGGAGTTTCGCAGCTCCTGCGCCTTTTCCATAAGCTGCATCATTTCACGAATAAGGATATTTCGCTTTCTGTCCATAAGGTCATAGCCCATACGGCATAAAGCAAGAGTTTTCCTTGCCTTCATCAAGTTACCCTTTGTAGGAAAAATCTGTTCGGTCAATTATATCACCTCTGATATTTAAAGCTCAAATTTCCTTGCAGCGCTCTCGCTGTCGTAATACTTATCCAGAAGCTCTTCGTCCACACGGTCAAGCTCTGATTTCGGCAGAAGCGACAGCAGCGACCAGCCTAAATCAAGGGTTTCCTCCATAGAACGATCCTCATTGAATTTCTGAGAAATAAAGTGCTTTTCAAACTGTGTACCAAATTCGATATACTTTCTGTCGTTATCCGAAAGCTCTTCTTCACCGATAACCGAAGCCAGCGACCTTGCGTCCTGAACCTTAGCGTATGCCGCAAAAAGCTGGTTTGCAACTACCGAGTGATCTGCTCTTGTATAACCCTCGCCGATACCGTCCTTCATAAGACGTGACAGCGACGGCAAAATAGAAACAGATGGATAAATTCCCGTCTGGTCAAGGCTTCTGTCTAAAACTATCTGACCTTCCGTAATATATCCGGTCAAATCGGGTATAGGATGGGTTATATCATCGTTTGGCATTGTCAGTATTGGTATCTGAGTAACGCTTCCCGTTGAGCCTTCAGCGATACCAGCTCTCTCATAAAGTGATGCCAGATCCGAATAAAGATATCCCGGATAGCCTTTTCTTCCTGGAATCTCACCCTTTGAAGATGAAAATTCACGAAGTGCCTCACAGTAAGAGGTAATATCAGTAAGTATTACCAGAATATGCATATTTTTCTCAAACGCCAGGTATTCAGCCGCTGTTAAAGCGCATCTTGGCGTTAAAATTCTTTCAATTATCGGGTCGTTTGAAAGATTCATAAACATAACGACCTTCTGCTGAACGCCGCTTTCAGCAAATGATTTTTTAAAATAATCGGCAACGTCGTTTTTAACGCCCATTGCGCCGAAAACGATAGCAAAATCCTGTCCGTTTTCGTCGGCAATTTTTGCCTGTCTTACTATCTGAACGGCAAGCTTGTTATGAGAAAGTCCCGAACCTGAAAAAATCGGAAGCTTCTGCCCTCTGATAAGTGTCATAAGACAGTCTATAGAGGAAATGCCGGTTCTGATATAGTTTCTCGGATATGTTCTTGAAACAGGATTTAAAGGCTTACCGTTTATATCGGCGTACTTTTCAGGGTAAATATCCCCCAGACCGTCGATTGGTTTTCCCGAACCGCTGAACACTCTTCCCAGCATTTCTTCGGAAAGAGCAAGCTCCATAGGTTTACCGGTAAATTTAGTTTTAGTATTTTTAAGAGATAACCCCTTTGTTCCCTCGAAAACCTGTAAAATTGCCTTATCTCCCGAAATTTCGACAATTCTTCCGGTTCTTTCGCTTCCATCGCTGAGCTTGATATAAGCGACCTCGTCATATCCCACACCGGTTACATTGTCAAGAGCAACAAGCGGACCGCTTATCTCATCAAAACCAAGATATTGTATACTCATAATCCGCTTCTCTCCTTTTCTTTTAAAATAAGTCCGTCAAAGGTTTTTATCATATCAGCCTTTAACGTATCAAACATCTGCGGCTTATCGTTAGGTATTTCGTATTTTATTTTAACTGTTCTTTCAAACATGCCCGAATTAACTACCTCGCTCATAGGTACTCCCTCTTCCAGAGCCTTCTGTGAGCAATGATACAGCGTCAGAATTGCGTCCATCATAAGCTTCTGCTTCGAAAGCGGAACGAAAGTATCGTCCTTATGATAAGCATTCTGCTGCAAAAATCCTACACGTATAATTCTTGCAAGCTCGATAATAAGCTTCTGTCCGTCAGGAAGAACATCTGCGCCGATAAGCTTTACAATTTCCATAAGCTGATTTTCCTCGATAAGGATATTGGAAATTTCCTGGCGCATCTGTAAAAAGTCCTCTCCGACCTCCCTGTTGTAATATTCTGTCAGGTCGTCGATATACTCGCTGTAGCTGGTAGTCCAGTTTATTGCCGGATAATGTCTTGCATAAGCCAGAGATTTATCCAATGCCCAGAAGCATCTTACAAATCTCTTGGTATTCTGAGTTACCGGCTCGGAGAAATCCGCACCCTGAGGAGAAACAGCGCCGATTATAGTGACTGAACCCTCTTTGCCGTTTAACGTTTCCACATAGCCTGCACGTTCATAGAACTCCGAAAGTCTCGACGGCAGATATGCCGGGAATCCCTCTTCAGCAGGCATTTCCTCCAGACGTCCTGAAATTTCACGAAGAGCCTCAGCCCATCTTGAAGTAGAATCCGCCATAATAGCGATATGATAGCCCATATCCCTGTAATATTCCGCAAGAGTAATGCCGGTATAAATGGACGCTTCTCTTGCCGCAACAGGCATATTTGAGGTGTTAGCGATAAGAACCGTTCTGTCGGTCAGCGGACGATTGGTTTTCGGGTCGATAAGCTCTGTAAATTCGTCCAGAACCTGTGTCATTTCGTTTCCACGCTCTCCGCAACCTATATATACTATAATATCGGCGTCGCACCATTTTGCAAGCTGATGCTGTGTCATGGTCTTGCCCGTACCGAATCCGCCCGGAATAGCCGCAGTTCCGCCCTTTGCAATAGGAAGGATAGTATCAATTATTCTCTGTCCGGTTATCAGCGGACGTGAGATCATTTTACGGTCTTTTGCTGGTCTCGGCTGACGTATAGGCCATTTCTGGCATAATGTCAGCTCATGCACCTGACCCTTTTCGTTTTCTATTTTACAAATAGTATCGTTTACATGATACTTGCCGTTATCTGCGATCCAAATAACTTTGCCTGAAAGTTCCGGCGAAAGCAGACAGTAATGAGTTATAACCGATGTTTCAGGACATGAAGCGTAAACCTCGCCGCCTTTTAAGCTGTCGCCGACCGAAACGGTCATAGTCACATCATAAAGCTGTTCGGTATCGATTGCCGGTACGTTTGCACCCTCGTCGATAAACCTGCCCGACTGCTTCTGGATTTCTTGCAAAGGACGCTGAATGCCATCAAAAATATTTGAAATAATACCAGGTCCAAGAGTTACGCTCATAGGTGCGCCTGTACCGATCACCGGTTCTCCTACTTTAAGACCGGTAGTGACCTCATAGACCTGAATAGTGGTCGCCTCCGAGGTTACGCCGATAACCTCGCCGATAAGGCGTTTTTCACCCACATAGACCATTTCAAGCATTGAAAAATCTTTAGTATTTTTCACCTTAACAACAGGTCCGTTTACTGAATATATTTTATTTTCCATTTTTCAGTCCCCCTTAAGACCTGTAATTCAAGATTTATTTTCATTGAAATTATATTCCGAATAAAAGCGTTCCTTTTGTTCTTCAAAAAGGCTGTCTAAGGTTTTGTCGATTATAATATTTCTCGATTCATAGACTATCTGGATTCCGCCCAAACGAATATCACTATCCGCTTTTACAGGACAGCCTGTTTTACTTTTTATAATTTCACTGTATTTTTTCATATCCTTTTCGGATAATCTTATTTCCGCTTCAGTCATATCCTCATTCTGAAGCATTTTTTCCAGAAACGACATATACTTGTCACTATCGGTAAAAGCAATTATTTTTTCCTTTACCGCATCAAAGATTTTATTGGACAAGCTTTCTCTGTGCTTTAAGATGTCAGTTCTGAGGCTTTGTTCCTTAAGAGCAATCTTTCTGCGTTGTTTTCCCTCGGTATCTCTGACAGCCTTCTGAATTTTAAAAAATACTTCTTCAAGGATCTTATTTTCGGTTTTTTCAAGCATTTCGGATTTTTCTTCCAAGGCCTGTTTTTCTATCAATTGTATTTTTTCATCAACCTCTGTATTTACCGACGAAGCGAAACGGTTAAGCTTTTCAGGCTGATTATCAATCATTTTGTCGTCCTCCTTTAAAGCTTGATACCAACGGCGTCTCTGACATATCTGTTAAGGTTTTCAGTTATCTGGGACGTACCGTGTCTGTCGGGAATTTCAACGATAAGCGGCGATTTAAGATTAAGCTTAACATCATATATCAGCTCGCTACAAAGCTTTACAAGCTTTTCGGTAATAAGAATAATTCCTATCTCTTTATCCGAGATGGCTTTTTCAATAGCGTCCTTTACCTGCTCCGGTTCATGAACTACCTCACCGTTTATGCCTGCAAGCCTCATTCCCATTTTGGTATCAATATTATCACTTATAAGATAAAATTTCATTTTCTGCTCACCGCTTTTATTAAAGTGCATTCAAGATCATAAATGAAATAAGAAATCCGTAAAGCGCAACACCTTCGCCCAGCGCAACGAAAATAAGTGCCTTAGAGAATGATTTCGGTTCTTCCGCAACAGCTCCGATAGCCGCAGGAGCAGCCGAACCAACGGCGATACCGCATCCGATAGAGCCTAAGCCTACGGAAAGAGCTGCGGCAATATACCCAAGTCCTGCATTGCTGACTGCGCTGCCGACAGTTTCCACAGCTTCAGCGCTTACAAATCCTCCTACAGGAAGTATTATTGCAAGAGCGAGAACAGCGAAAAACGAACATAAATTAACAATAAAAGCCTTTTTAGCCATATTGTTTTTCTTTTTCTTTCTGAGTACATAAATAACACGAAGAATAAGCATAGCTACTGCAAAAAGCGGAATAAGCATTAATTCTAAAATATTCATAATAAAAACTCCTTAATCTACATTTACGTCATAATTTACCTTGACAGGCTCAAACGCAACACCGTCGCCGTCATAAAATCTTGAAAAGACCTCATAGAATTCAAGTCGAAGAACCTGGATTCCAACGATAAGACCTTCCATTCCCATAACGAAAAGGTTGCCCAGAACAATAACAATAGGCGAAGCTCCCACAGAAAAGCTTTCTGACAAAAGCATTACCACCGACATCATTCCGGCATGTGAAAAGATAAATCCACCGATTCTTACAAATGAAAGCGTATTTGTTGCATAGCCTAAAATAAATTCAAATACTTCAAAAAAGTTTGAAGCAATGAAATCTCCGATACCGCCTTCAAGGTGATATTTTTTTCCTGAAAGCCAGCATCCCAACGGTTCTCTGAAAAACATCAGTATCAGCGGCAGTACTATAAGTCCGAGCACATACGGTACTGTGAAAAGACTGCCCTCTCCGGTCATCATTACCGCTATTCCTGCAAGCAATGCGCCAAAAAACACCAGTCCCGCGACGCCGTTATTGCCAAAAAATGCTGCTGAAAAATCTCTGTGTCTCAGGGAAATAAATATATTTATGATAATTGATATCAGTATGATAACAACGCCTATACATATTGCTCCCAGCAGTATCATCATAGTGCTATCCATTACCTCAATAGGCTTATGTGAAAGTCCTATCGCCTTATAAAGCGGATCCAATAAATCCTCAAAGCCGAATACTGAGCCGTAAAGAAGCCCGAAAAATGCACTTGAAATGCCTACTCTCTGCAATATCGCCCCAAGCTTATTTCCGCTTTTTTTATAGACGAAAAAGCCTATAAGAGAAATCAGTAATCCCTGTCCCAGATCGCCGAACATTATGCCGAACATTATGGTATAGGTTATTGCCACAAGGGTAGTAGGGTTAAATCCGCCATAAGACGGGAGTCCGTACATTTCAACAAACATTGAAAATGGTCTTGAAAATCTGCTATTTTTAAGCTTGACCGGTACTTTCAGCTTTTCGCTGTTTTCAGCCGGCTTTGAAACCACAGATACAGACCTTACAGTATTACAAAGCTCTGTAAATTCATCGCTTTTCGTATGTGGAACAAATCCCGTCAGATAAAACTTATCCTTATATACAAGAACACATTTTCTGAGTTCATACAGGTCATAAAGATATTTCACCCGGCAAAAACAACACTTGAGATTGTCCTGTATTTCCAAAATATATCCGTTTCTTTCCTCGATCTTCTTCTTTAAAGACTCTTCCAGTACGGCTATTTCTTTTTCTAGCTTCAGACTTTCGTTTTCGGGAGTATCCGATACGAAATTCGGGATCCATATTTTTTCAAAATAAAGGGATTTGAAGATTCTGTCCGCTTCCGCAATGCTGTCGGCAGGAGCAAAATAAATTCCCCATTTATAATTCCCGTCGTCGTCATACGGAATAAAAATAAACGACTTGTCCTCATAATAGGAAAGCTTTTGCGCACTTTCGTTGGGCAGTCTACCGAATCTCGGCTTAATGTGACTGCACTTGAAAAGCTGCGCCATATCCAACTGCAATCCTTTCAAATGAGCCAGCTGCTGATAAGCCTGTTTCCGTTCAGCAAGCTTTTCAGTCAATTCGCCTGTTTCCCTGCTGTAGGCGTCCAGCTTTTGGCTCATTTGAGAAAAGTCCAATTTTAGCTTTTCCAGATCGTAATATTTTTTTTCGTCGTATCTGATTTCCGAAAATTCCACCAAACCTCCGGTATCGGCTGAAATAATATCCTTCAGAAGCTCTTTATAAGGGTTTTCTCCTTCCAGCCTTTTCATTCCGTCTTGTTCCTCAACAGATTTTGAAATATGAAAACACTGGCTTTCAATGCATTTTTCAAGAGTTCTGTCAAGTTCATCCATAAAACCGACTATATTTATATAATCCATTTTTTCAATTGACATTTTCTCACCTCCTTAAATGTCTACTGCATTATCACAAGACTTTGCATATAAGAAACAGGTTTTCCATATCTGATACATTCCACTATAGAAATAATATTATTTATTTCCACTTCGGTCAGATACATATAGGAAAACAAGCTTACTGCCGCATTATCCGTAAGCAAAAGAGCTCTTTTAGCCATACTGCATTGAAGCTTTTCCACTTCTGTTTCAAATCTGCCGCTTTCCATATTTTCGTCAAGATTTTCCATAAGTCTGCCGTATACTGTTCTGGAAAGCCGCCGCAGAAATTCCTCAGGAGTGTCCGATTCATAAAGCTCATATTGTTTAGCCTGGCTCAGACGTCCGTAAAATGGCAAACTGAAATCCTTCAGTGTCTGAAAATCTCCGGCAAAATATTTTTTCAAACGATATGAATTAACAATATTAATAAAATCCGCCTGAAGCTTTATCTGTTGGAGTATTGCGTCCTTAGCCGTCGAATCGAACTGCTCTTCGGCTGTTTTGAGAAGCCATTTTAAATAGTAGGTACGCAAAGCCACCTCGCATTTTGTATATGGTATATTCCCATTTTCATCTGGCTTTATATTTTTTATTATATTATAGTACGGCGTATTTTTAATGACTCTGAGAAGCTGGTTGAAATTTTCAGCCTTTGCAAGCTCAATAAGGTTAAAGCTGGATTTTTTTATCAAAAATCCATGCATAGATTCAATATATGCGTCTTTTCGGTCGTTATTAAGATAAAGTATGGCTTTCAGAAGTTCGCTAAGCTCCTCCTTTATCAGCAGAAAGTTATAAAATGGCTCTTCATTTAGCTGCTGAAATTTACAAATTCGTTCATATTCGTCAAAATATGCCTTATTAAGAAGCGTTTCAAGATATCCTCTGTGTATTGAGGAGGTATCAACTCCTGATAAAACCTTGGAATAATGGGTATTGCGCTTTAAATAGTCTGCCGCCTCTATGACCTTCTTTTTTAAGAAAAGCTCATTATAATCATTTTCTTTAAGTCTTTTTCCATAAATGGCTCTTACCTTGGCGACCGTTGCATTTTTGGAAGCCTTCAAATCACTTCACCTACGATTTCAGAAAATATACGGTTTTCAATAATTTCGTGATGACTTTCAAAATATCTGTCCATACTATTCATTTCATCGGAATATTTTTTTGATAAGTCCTCAGAAGCAGCCTCGTATTCCTGCCTATTGATTTTTTCAATCTCTGTGATCCTCACTTCAGCGTCATGACGGATTTTTTTCTCAAGATCACGACATTCTCTTTGAGTATCCGCAAAAATATCTTTTTTCCTGATCTCAGCCTGACTCAGCCTTTCCTCTGCAAGTCTGTCGATCTCAATAATTTTATTAATTATACTTTCCATTTTAATCGCCTCTAAACTGTTTTGATAGCCCGAATCCTTAAGATTCAGGCTGAATTAATTTTTAATACTGTGCATTGGCGCTGGGATTCTGCCGCCTCTTGAAATAAACCTTGCAGGAGATTTTCTGTTTATTTCCATAACCGGACCGCTTCCCAAAAGACCGCCGAATTCAAGAGTTTCCCCGACTTTTTTTCCTATGGCAGGAATAAGTCTTACCGCCGTAGTTTTATTGTTTACCATTCCTATTGCCGCCTCATCGGCAATTACAGCGGAAATTATTTCTTCGGAAATATCTCCCGGAACAACTATCATATCAAGTCCCACCGAGCATACCGCCGGCATTGCTTCCAGCTTTTCAAGTCTCAGCGTTCCGTTATTCACAGCATCTATCACCCC
>CAMWXM010000071.1 GCA_947178195.1 uncultured Ruminococcus sp. | reverse complement strand
CGATAATTCCAATAATAATAAATTCCATTTTTTTCCTCCATGTTTTAATAAAATTATTTTGTCTTTGTCGGCAGCACATAAAGTCTGGTGCCTTTTATTTCTCCGACTTCTACTATGCTGTCCTGGGGAATAATGCTGTTATCCAAAGATACAGCCTTCCAATCCACGCCGTCAAGCCTTGCTCTGCCCTTTCCGGTACTATTGTTGATATCCTCGATCACTACTGCGGTTCTCCCTACATTTATATTAATATCTGTAGGTTCGTCGTTTTCTATTCTGAATTTCCGCAGAAGAGGACGTGTGAAAATAAGCAAGACCAGCGATGTGACCCCAAATACCATTAGCTGAACCCACATTTCTGTTCCGATCAGTGCAGCAATAAAAGCGGCGGCAGCTCCTGCTGCGAACCATATAGATATAAACTGCAGCGAAGTCAGCTCGGCTATTATCATTGCAGCAAAAATAACGCCCCATATTATCAGATAGATGGTCTGCATACCCATTACTACATTTTTCTCCTTTCAAACTTTATTTTTTAAATTATAACATGTTTCAACAAAAAAATCAATATAAAAAAATTCCTTTCATCAATTTATATTTTGAATAAAATTGTAAATATATTCCAATAATCAGATCAAGAGGTGATCAGCATGAAAAAAACAGATGTTATTTTACTTATGGGATTATTAGGAAGCATTGTATTTACAAATTTTGCAGATTTTGAGAATACTCTCGGCAGCATAGAACAAGATGTGCTGAGAATGCATATTCTGGCAAATTCGGACAGTGAGGAGGATCAGGCTCTGAAGCTTTGCGTCAGGGATAAGCTGCTTGAAAAATCTGACGAATTTTTCGGAGAATGTAAAACTCTGGAAGACATGAAGCTATGCGCAGAGCAGAAAAGGGAAGAGATAAACGATATTGTTCTCGATACTATCCATGAAAAAGGCTATGATTATACTGCATGTACTCAGGTAGTGAATATGGAATTTGACGCCCGTGAATACGGCGGTATTACAATGCCTGCCGGAAGCTATGACGCTCTTAGGGTCACAATAGGGGAGGCACAGGGACACAACTGGTGGTGTGTTATGTATCCGCCGCTATGTATTCCTGCTGCTGAAAATGTTGACTCTGACATGAAAAAGGCGGATGAGTATTTTGATGAAAAGCAGCTTGATGTTATGAAAAATCCCGATGAATATGAGGTGAAATTCAAATGTGTTGAATGGTATCACAGCATTAAAAAAAAGCTGAGCGAATGGTTTTGAGACAATAATGCTTGACAAACATGAAATAAATGATATATAATTTATTGGTAAAATAAAGGCAATACCGCCAAAGCTTGCGTGGTATTGCCGTAAGTTATGTGATCTGTAAAAATTATTGAAAGGCTGGAGATAAAGCCTAAAACTTAAATTATTATCAAGGAAAACGGTAATGTCATACAGGCAGGAAGTGTTCAGATTATTGATAATTTACATAGTAATATATCATATATAGCAATACTGCACATATTATTGTATGCGGTGTTGCCCTTATTTTATGAAATATTGCTTTAAATGTGAATAAAATAAAAAAAAGCTTGACAAATTGGAAATAATGGTATATAATTTATTGGTGAAACAAAGCAGAATTTCAGTTCTCACCACAAGATGAAATATTCGCAGTGGTCAATAATGAAGTAAAGCTCCGGCGGCGTAAGAGCATAAGTCGGTTTGCGTATTCATGAGTGCTGAATCATATCTGCGCTCATTTTTTTGTTTTTCGGCAAAGAATATAACATGGAGGTGCTTGACAATTAGCAAACAGGAACTGCAGATTAATGAAGAAATCAGAGATAAAGAAATTCTTCTGATTGACGCTGACGGAACCAAGATCGGAGTTGTTTCCGCAAAGGAAGCGCAGAAAAGGGCATATGAAAAGGATCTTGATCTTGTGAAGATTGCTCCGACGGCAAAACCGCCGGTATGCCGTATACTTGATTATAACAAGTATCGCTTTGAACAGGCAAAGAAAGAAAAAGAGGCAAGAAAAAATCAGAAGGTGGTTGAGATTAAGGAAATCAGAATGTTTTCCGCTATAGATACTCACGACTTCAATACCAAGGTTAATCAGGCTCAGAAATTTCTGAAAAACGGGGATAAGCTTAAAATATCCGTAAGATTTCGTAAGCGTGCTATTGCACATCCGCAGCTGGGCGAGGAGCTTCTTGATAAATTCAGAGACGCATGCTCGGAATTCGGAGTTGTAGATAAGCCGGCTAAAATGGAAGGACGCAGCATAGTTATGTTCATGTCGCCGAAAGCATCCAATAAATAAAGGAGGAAAAGGGTAATGTCAAAGGTTAAGGTTAAAACACATTCAGGCGCAAAAAAGCGTTTTAAGCTGACAAAAAACGGTAAGGTAAAATATCAGCACACAAATAAAAGACATAGACTTACACAGAAGGATACAAAGAGAAAGAGAATTGCTCGTAACGCAGGTGTAGCAAGCGAGACAAACGCTCCGACAGTCAAGAAGTTAATTCCTTATATGTAAAATGTAACAGGTAAAAAAATAAAACGGAGGTATAGACTATGGCACGTGTTAAGGGTGCGATGATGACTCGCAAGAGAAGAAATAAAACGCTCAAGCTTGCAAAGGGATACTGGGGCGCTAAGAGCAAGCATTTTAAAATGGCAAAACAGGCTGTTATGAAGTCGGGCAACTATGCTTTTGCAGGTCGTAAGCATAAGAAAAGAGACTTCAGAAGACTCTGGATCACAAGAATCAGCGCAGCTTGCAAGCTCAACAATATAAATTATTCACAGTTTATGAACGGCGTTAAGAAGTCGGGTATTACATTAAATCGTAAGATGCTTTCAGAAATCGCAATCAGCGATCCTGCAGGCTTTACAGCTATTGTTGAAAAGGCAAAAACAGCCCTTTAATTTTAATTAAAAACACGCTTTCGGTTAATGCCAGAGCGTGTTTTCATTTAAATTTTTGTTTCGGGGGAGTATATGAATTTTCTATCTGAAATTGTAATTTCAAAGGATAACCCTTCTGTAAAGCTTTTCAGAAAGCTTATTATTTCAAAAAAGGAAAGGGTAAAAACAAGGTTATTCGCCCTTGAGGGAAGCCGGCTTGTGTTCGACGCTCTCAGCAATAATGCGCCTATAGAGAAGCTGTTTATAACCGAAAGCGCATTGGAAAAATTCCGGGAAGAGCTGAAAAAATATAAAAATGTTCAGAAGCTGCTTATATCCGATGAATTGGGAGGCAGAATATCTGATACCGGTAAAACTCAGGGGATATTTGCCCAATGCAGCTTTATTGAGGGCAGAGAAGAATTGCCGACCATGAAAAAGCATGGCAGATATGTGGTTCTTTCCCATATACAGGACCCCGGAAACGCAGGTATGATAATCAGAACTGCTGATGCTATGGGACTTGATGGAGTGATTTTTTCCAGAAGCTGCGATATTTATAATCCTAAGGTAGTAAGGGCGACTATGGGCTCGCTTTTCAGAATACCCGTATTTTATGATATTGATGAGGATGATATTTTTGCAAAGCTTGAAGAGGCTCAGACTGCGTCCTTTGCAGCTGTTGTGGATAACAGCGCAGCAGACCTTAAAGCTATTGATTTTTCAAAGGGCGGCGCAATTTTTATCGGTAACGAGGGAAACGGACTGCCGGAAGAGCTAGCATCAAGATGCACAGAAAGAATAACAATAAAAATGAACGGGAATATCGAATCTCTTAATGCTGCAATGGCTACAGGCATTATAATGTGGGAGCTGATGAAATGAAGAATGCACGTTATTGGCTGTGGTTTGTGATGGCGTTTCGTCCGGGCAATGAGAGAATATGGGATATGGTAACGCCATTTAAAAATGTTGTGGCAGCATACGAGGCGGTCTGCGGCGGCTCTCACCCTTCGATGAATCTGACAGAAAGGAAAAAGGCAGTTTCAACACATATAGAACAGTGCGACAGTATAATCAAATACTGCGAAGATAATGGATACAGGATCATCACCTTTGAGGATGAAAATTATCCACCCTTACTCAGGAATATTTCTAATCCTCCTGCCGTACTGTTTTGTATGGGAAATATTGAAAATTTCAACAGCCGTCCGGCAGTGGCATGCGTTGGAACAAGAAACCCTTCTGTTTACAGCGCAGAGGTTACGGAAAGGATATGCTCGGAGCTTGCAAGGAGAGAATTTGCCGTAGTAAGCGGATTTGCGCTGGGACTGGATTCGGCGGCGCATAAGGGCGTACTGAATCAGAATGGCTGTACAGTAGCAGTTCTGGCAAGCGGAATAGATGTACCTTATCCTAAGGATAATGAAAGTGCAAAGAAATTTATTGTGATCAACGGAGCAGTCATAACGGAATTTCTTCCGGGTACTCATCCTGACAGACATTGCTTTCATGTTAGAAACAGAATTATTTCAGGAATGTGCTTCGGTACGTTGATAACTGAAGCATCGGAAACCAGCGGTTCACTTATTACCGCTGCGCATGCTACCGACCAGGGAAGGACGGTTTTCTGCATTCCGCCGGGGGATATATTTGATAAAAGATACTCAGGCGTTATAAAATATCTTCGTGACGGCGCAATACCGGTATTCAGCCATCTTGATATTCTTTTTGAATATTACAGAAACGGCGGATTTAAAAATTATGATTCAATGGTGAAATGGCCGGAGCTTTACGGAGAGGATGATATTCCTTATCGTGACAGCCGTGTTAAGAACAGGAAAAAAGCTGCCAAAAAAGAAGAAAAAACTATGGAAATAACGGAAACTTCGGACCGCTGGGAGAGTCTTTTTGATGAAATGGACGATAAGCAGCAGGCGATAGTAGGCTGCATGAAAAGCGGTGCGAAGCATGCCGATGAGATAAGCGTAATGACCGACATGGAATTGTTTGATATTATGTCGGCTATGACGGAGCTTGAAATGATGGGAGCAGTGTTGCTTACTCCCGAGCATAAATATATTCTTATTTGAGGAAAGGAGAGAATTTCCCGTAATCGCATTGGGAAATAATTGTGATATGTCTGATTTAGTTATCGTAGAATCACCTGCCAAGGCTAAAACAATAAAAAAATATCTTGGCGGCGGATATGAAGTTATTGCCTCTATGGGGCATGTAAGAGATCTGCCAAAATCTAAAATGAGTATAGATTTTGAAAATAATTTCAAGCCTGAATATGTTGAAATGAAGGGCAAGGAGGAAGTTATAAAGGAACTGAAAAGGTACGCTGCAAAAAGCGACCGTATATATCTTGCAACCGACCCGGATAGAGAAGGTGAGGCAATATCATGGCATATTGCCCAGATGTTAGGACTTGATCTTAACGATGATAACAGAGTTGAATTTAATGAGATCACTAAAACCGGCGTTAAGGCAGGAATGAATAATCCTCATAAAATAGACCTGGATCTTGTAAACGCACAGCAGGCAAGACGTATCCTCGACAGAATCGTGGGATATAAGCTTAGTCCTTTTCTCTGGAAAAAGGTAAGGAGAGGTCTTTCGGCAGGAAGAGTCCAGTCGGTTGCCGTTCGCCTTATTGTAGACAGAGAAAGGGAGATAAAGGCGTTTGAGCCTCAGGAATACTGGAGCATCGACGCTAAATTCACTGCGCCTTCAAGCAGAAAGATATTCCCGGCAAAGCTTGCGAAAATAGACGGCAAAAACGCCGAGATAGCAAACAAGGAGCAATCGGACGAGATTCTTAAAAGGCTTGAAAATGCCGAATACAAAGTGACTGAGGTCAAAAAAAGAGTTACTAAAAAACAGCCTGCGCCGCCGTTTATCACCTCTACCTTACAGCAGGAGGCATCAAGGCGTATGGGATTCCAGTCAAAAAGAACCATGAAGGCTGCACAGGAGCTTTATGAAGGTATAGAAATTAACGATATGGGCGCTGTGGGTCTTATCACTTATATGAGAACCGATAGTCTGAGAATTTCAGACGAGGCAAAGGCTGCGGCTGCAAAATGCATCGAGGAGCTTTACGGAAAAGAGTATCTGCCGCCGTCGCCGAGAGTGTTCAAGACAAAGAAAAACGCTCAGGACGCTCATGAAGCGATTCGTCCTTCGCTGCCGGAGCTTACTCCTGACAGGGTAAAAGCAAATCTTACCTCCGACCAGTTTAAGGTTTACAAGCTTATCTGGGAAAGATTTATTGCAAGCCAGATGGCAAATGCACTTCTTGATACCGTTTCGGCTTCTATCGATGCTAACGGTTGCACATTCAAGGCGTCGGGATATTCGATAAAATTTGACGGCTTTACAAAGCTTTATGAAGAAAAAAAGGACGTAAGCGATGAAAATAATAAAATGCTTCCGCCTATTGAACAGAACGATATTTTAAAGCTAAAGGAAATTTTGGGAAATCAGCATTTTACTGCCCCACCGGCAAGATTTACCGAAGCTTCTCTTATAAAAACTATGGAAGAAAACGGCATCGGCAGACCGAGTACCTATGCGCCTACTATCACTACAATTCTTGCAAGAATGTATGTGGAACGTGACGGAAAGCAGCTAAAGCCTACTGTTTTGGGAGAGGTCATCACCGACCTGATGAAAGACCATTTCAAACATATTGTTGACGCTAAATTCACAGCAAAAATGGAAAGCGATCTGGACAGAGTCGAAAGCGGCGAAACCGACTGGGTAGACACTCTGGACGTATTTTACAAGGATTTTGACAAGACACTGACCAAGGCTGAAAAATCCATGGAGGGCAAAAGGGTAAAAGTGCCTGACGAGGAAACAGATGTGGTATGCGATGTCTGCGGAAAGCCGATGGTAATCAAGATAGGACGTTTTGGGAGATTTCTTGCTTGTTCGGGATTTCCGGATTGTACCAATACTAAAAAAATCGTTGAAGCCACAAAGGGAGAATGTCCTTTGTGCGGTAAAACAGTCATTGTTAAAAAATCTAAAAAAGGTAGAAACTTTTTTGGTTGCGAGGGTTACCCCGACTGTAATTTCATGACCTGGAATACTCCTGTTGAAGACAAATGTCCTAAGTGTGGAAGCAGTCTTTTCAAAAAGGGCGGAAAAGCAGGCAAACTTTTATGTGAAAAGCCTGACTGCGGCTATGAAAGGAATCTTTGATGGTAAGGGTTATTGGCGGCGGTCTTGCAGGATGCGAAGCGGCATGGCAGCTGGCGGCGGCAGGGATAGAGTGTACCTTATACGAAATGAAGCCACATAAATATACCCCGGCTCATCATTATAAGGGTCTGGCGGAGTTGGTCTGCTCCAACTCCCTTAAAGCGGCAAGGCATGATTCGGCGGCAGGGCTTTTAAAGGAAGAAATGGAGCTTTTAGGTTCGCTTATAATACCCTGCGCTAAGGCAAACGCAGTTGAAGCAGGTGGTGCGCTGGCGGTGGACAGGGAAAAATTTTCCGACGCAGTTACCGAAAAAATAATGGCTGAGCCTCTTATTAATGTTGTGGAAAAGGAAATCGAGGAAATCCCCGACGGAGACGTTATTATTGCTACAGGCCCTCTTACAAGAGGAGGTCTTGCGGAAAGTATCCGTGAAAAATGCGGCGATTATTTAAGCTTTTTTGACGCTGCCGCTCCTATTGTCACCTTTGAAAGTCTGGATAAGGACAAGGTTTTCTTTGCTTCCAGATATGACAGAGGAGACGCTGATTATATTAACTGTCCCATGAACAAGGAAGAATACCTGGAGTTTTATAATGCGCTTATTACGGCGGAATCCGCTCCATTAAAGGAATTTGACAAAAGGAATTTTAAGGTTTATGAGGGCTGTATGCCTATCGAGGTACTGGCGAAAAGGGGAGAGGACACTATGCGTTTCGGTCCTCTCAAACCTGTGGGACTTACAGATAAAAGAACCGGAAAGAGACCTTATGCAGTGGTTCAGCTCAGAAAGGAAAATGCGGAGGGTACTCTTTACAATCTGGTGGGATTTCAGACCAATCTTAAATTCGGTGAACAGAAAAGAGTGTTTTCAAAAATAACGGGACTTGAAAACGCAGAATTTGTACGGTATGGAGTTATGCACAGAAATTCCTTTATTGACAGTCCAAGATTATTAGAACCCTCTTACTGCTTAAAAAATAATAAGAATATTTTCTTTGCGGGACAGATAACCGGCGTTGAAGGCTATATCGAGTCGGCGGCAAGCGGTATTATGGCAGGTATCAATATGGCGAGAAGGCTTAAAAATAAGCCGCCCCTGATACTTCCCATCGACACTATGATAGGTGCGCTTACGGCTTATATAAGCGGTGGCTGTTGCGGAGAATTTCAGCCTATGGGCTGTAATATGGGTATACTGCCGGAGCTTCCCGAACGAATCAAAGATAAAAAGCTTAAATATAAAACCTATGCCGACAGAGCGATAAATTCCCTGAAAGCCGTTTTGGAGAGTGAACAGATTGATAAATTTTAAAGAGAAGATAAATGAAAATAAAGATAAGAGCAGGCTGATAGTTATAATAGCTTTGTCGGTTATGATAGTAATAAGAATTTTCTTTTCTGAAAAAATCGGGATTTTAAAGTATTTAGACCCAGAAGACCGTTCAATGATCCGAATATTTCAATGCGCAACAATACTGCTGGAAATTCTTGCGGTATTTTTAAAGTCCGTACCTGCGACAATACTTTCCGTAATAAATATAGTCGTCAGTATATATGTTTTTGGATATGAATTAATCAATCTTGCTTTTGAAACGTTATTCTTTATATTCGCCACAGGTTTTAAATTTGCCTGCGGTTTAACCCTTGAAGTTTTTTTAAATATTCTTTTCTGTATTGCCGGGGGGATTGTGATAATCTTAAAAGAGGTGAAGAATAATGAAAATCGGTAACGGAAAATTAAACGAAAAAATTCAGAAAAACAGTGTTAAGATTAAAGTATCGATCGTAGTAGTTCTTATTGCTTTGCTGATATTCAGAATTTTCTTTTCCGATAAAAGCAATATTCCGAAATTTATGGAACAGGACGTCACATGGCCGCTTGTGTTTGTTCAGTATGTAATGATACCTTTGGAAATGCTTGCGTTATTTTTAAAGAAAAAGCCTGCGACGGTTCTGTCAATAATAAATATAGGCGTTAGTATGATTATTATTTCTATAGAGGCAGTGTTCTTGTTTATTCTGATATTTCTGGTAATGTTAGGCGCAAACCTGGAATTAGCTTACGGTTTAACAGTTGAGATTATTTTAAACGCCGTCTTTTGTATTGCAGCAGGAACTGTAATTGTTATTAAAGAGGTTTAAGAAATGAATATTAATAGAAAAATTCATGAAAATGATCGTAAGATAAAAGTGGTGATAATATCTGTTCTTTTAGTTTTGCTGATATTCAGATTATATTTAAACAGCCAAAAAGAAATTGTTATGGATTTAAATTCGGCAAAAACGGGAATATATATTTTTTCTTTATTAGAGATTGTAATAAATATTTTGCCATGCTTTTTGATTCCACTCGAAACTACTGCGGTATTTCTGAATAAAAAAGCGGCGGTCATGATATCTATAATCAGCATATTGTTCAGCGTTCCTTTGATCTTGCTCTACGGCTCAACAATATTTCCTTTTATCCTTGCCGGATTGGACGGAGAGGGTTGGGACGGTATATTTATGGTAATTGCCGAATTTGTTTCCAATACCGTTTTTTGCATCGCCGCCGGGGTCGTTATGCTTACCAAGGGGGCATAAAAAATGAATATCAAGAAAAAAATCCGTGAAAATGCCGGAAAAATAAAGGTAGCGATAACAGTCGGTCTGATAGCTTTGTTTACATACAGAGCATTCATATTGGCTGATGCGGAAAGCTACGCAGGAATGATACGCAAAAGCGATTTAGCCATTTTAAGTCTTGCGCCATGCGGTGTTCTCATTTCGGAAATCATATCGGTATTTATGAAAAAAAGACCGGCGATATTTTTATCTATATTAAATATAATTGCAAGTATTGCTGTTATTCTGATAAATTTGGGAATTCGGACTTTTTTGTCGTATTTTTTTGTTACCGTGATGTTCCCTGTAACAAATTATGGAATCTTATCCGAAATTGCTTTTAGCATCCTTTTGATAGCGATTGCTGCAGCGATAATGTTTTTTAAAGAATTAAGCGGGCGGTGGAAAACAACAGAGGTGTCGAAAAATGAAAACGGAAATGAAGAAAAAAATCTATGAAAATGACATTAAAATAAGAATTGTTATCGCGGTTGCTCTGATATCTTTGCTTACATACAGGATATTAATGTTTTTTGTAGATGATAGCTATATAAGTGCAATGGTGAAAGCACGGGAGTTTCAGTTTACCACTTATGCACCCTATTTAGTTATGGTGATTGAATTATTTTCGGTATTTTATAAAGGCAGGGTGACGGCATTTTTATCTATAATAAATATAATATTAAGTATCGTTGCTGTTATTATAAACGGTATTATTCTTGCTATATCTTTATTTGCCATGCTTGTCCAAGGATCGATTGCCGGAATACCCGAAGTCATAATCGAAATTGTTATGAATATTCTTTTATGCATTGGTGCGGGAGCTTTACTTATTCTTAACGAGCAGAATGAATTAAATAACAGGTTTGATGTAGATAATAAATTGCCATTGACAAAGCGGATTTGGAAAATGATAAAACATGTCTGGCGAATCATGAAGGATAATAAAAAATCAATTGCAATAATACTAAAAATATTGCTTTCGGCAGGACTGTCATTATTGCTTATAAGCAGGATACGAACAGCCTTTGAAGAATACAGCTTTACTGGTTCGTTTTATCAGGGAAGGCAATATATATTTGCCATCGTTCCGTTCTTGGTTATACTGTCGGAGATAGTTTCTTTGTTTTTAAAGGGAAAGCCTGCGGTTGCAGTGAGGATAGCAAATATTATTGCGGCAGGAGGCATGGTTATTATAGAAGGGCTTATTATAGGTCTGGTTTTATTTGCAGCTGTCTGGGGGTACATAAGCGGAGATTTCAGTTTTTATCTGGGTGAATTTTTTGAAAATATAGTTTTGCTTATAACAGCTCTCGGAATCGGGATAGGAGGACTTTTCTTTAAGGAGAAGTCCAGAAAAACAAAAATGTAAAGGTATGAATATATGAATATAATTGTTGACGCATTCGGAGGGGACAACGCTCCTCTGGAGGTTATAAAGGGCTGCCGACAGGCTTGCGATAACCTCGATGTAAAAATAATACTTACTGGTGATAAAAATATTATAATTAATACCGCTGTGGAAAATAATATTAATATTAACGATATGGAGATAGTTCACGCAGACAGCGTGTTCGATATTCACGAAGAACCGTCAGAAATATTAAAAAGCGGTAAGGACAGCTCTATGGCTGTGGGACTGAAGCTTTTGGGCGAGGACAAGGGAGACGCTTTTGTCAGCGCAGGAAGCACCGGTGCGCTTGTTGTAGGCGCTACCTTTATTGCCAAAAGAATAAAGGGAATAAAAAGGGCGGTTCTTGCCCCCATACTGCCTACGGCTAAGGGACACCTGATGCTTGTGGACGCAGGAGCAAATGTTGATTTCCGTCCGGAAATGATAGTCCAGTCGGCGATAATGGCGTCCGCTTACATGGAAAAGGTAAAGGGGATAAAATCTCCAAAGGTGGGGCTTGTAAACGTGGGAGCGGAAAATACAAAGGGCAGAGAGCTTGAAACTGAAGCCTATAAGCTGCTTGAAAAAGCGCCTGTAAATTTCTGCGGAAATCTGGAAGCAAGAGAGCTGCCCAAGGGAGATTTTGATGTTGCCGTATCTGACGGATTTACGGGAAATGTAATTTTAAAGCTTTATGAGGGAATGGGGTCATTCTTTGCCGGAAGCCTTAAAAATATTTTTTCATCAGGGATTTTGGGTAAGCTTTCTGCACTTATGGTGTACGGAAAAATAAAAAAATTCAAAAAACAGATGGATTACACGGAAGAGGGCGGAGCAGTTTTAATGGGCATTTCAAAACCTGTTATCAAGGCTCATGGAAGCTCGGACGCAAAGGCATTTTATAATGCGGTAAGACAGGCTAAAAACTGCGTTTCGGGAGAAATTATCCCTACTATTATGAAATCTATAACAAAATAACAGAGGAATTTATAATGGAAAAATTAGAAAAAAATATTGAAATTTTTGAAAAAAAAATAAGGTATAGCTTTAAAAATAAAAAGCTTATTTC
>CAMWXM010000070.1 GCA_947178195.1 uncultured Ruminococcus sp. | reverse complement strand
ATATTATTTTTTGGAATGTAACTAAATATTTTTTTATCCAATAAACCTGCATCTAAATCAACAACTATATCAATGTCTCGAAAATTGCTTTTATATTCATATAAATAATCTCTGACAAAACCACCAAAAACGTAAACATTATATTTTCGAATAATATTATTGATTAAATTAGCAAAATCTTTGTTATATTTTAAATAATCATGCATATAATAATCAAAATCACCAATATTATGACTCCATTACTATTAAAATTATACTAATAGTTATTCCTCAATTAGCAAAATTATACATCTAAATTAAATTTTATGCAGATAAAATCCCCAAAACGTCATTGGCAACCAACATTAGACTTGACGTTTCATTCTTAAAAAATCTTTAAAATGTGTTAAATAGCAACCTTGATCTAAGTAAAAGTTTACTCAGATTCTATTGACAACTTTTCTAATATGATATAATTGATGTAAGGGACAACATTTTTTACATTATATCATATAGCATTGAAAAAGTCAATCATTGAACAAGAAAAAATCACGGCAAAAGCATTTACTTTTTTATAACAAAACAACGTAAAATAAGGAACTTTTGAAAATAGTCATTTTAAGATTAATTCATTCTAAGCTAAGAAAACATATAACTAATGTTATTATTTGCTGTAAGCCAATGCTCAATTTGTTTATAATGCTATAAATTCACCTTGGAATGAATTATAAAATGTACATCTTTGACGAAAAGTAAATGCTGTTGCCCTGGAATTATAGGCACGGAAATCAATTTTCAAAAAATCATCTGATTTGTAAGATTGTTTTAAAGCATTTTGAAGAGTAATCTCATTCAAAATCACTTGAAAATGATTCTAAATTTGACATAAACCATACTAAATTACATTAGTTAAATTATTTTATCAACAAAATTGAATTCCGTGAATTATAGGCAGGGCAACAGCATTTACATTTCGTCAAGCATGACCAAATGTTAATCCGTTTTAAATGATAAATTGTTCAAGTCTAACAACAAAGTGAACGAATTATAGCTTTATTTATACCAAAAACCTGTTTAAATGATTTTATATCAAATCTTTTCTATTTTGATATAAAATGGAGAAACGTCTATTTATGTGGGTTTTAAGTAAAAAAAGTAAATGCTGTTGCCGTGGAATTATAGGCTGTAGGCATTGCTTTTTCTTCTTATTTGTGCTATAATAAGATAAGAACTGTAAAGAAACGGAGAATATAATGTTTGATATATGGAATAGGAGATATACAGGAAGTAAGTATAAGCTCTCTTCGTGGATAAGTAATTTGATAGCTGAAAATTGTAAAGGCAGCTCCTTCTGTGATATTTTTGCAGGCACAGGCATCATTTCTTACACTATGCTTGAAAAGATGAAGAAAATTTACATCAATGATTTCCTTTATTCAAATGAAGTGATATACAAAGCCTTCTTTGATCAAAGTACATATGATAAAGATCGTATTGCAAACTATTGCAGTCATTTTCAGGCATTATCAGCTGCTCAGATTGGCGATAATTATATCTCAGAAAACTTTGGCAATAAGTTTTTCTCTTATGCAGATGCTAAGAAAATAGGATACATAAGAGAGGTTATAGAAACTGACCGAATTAATCTTTCAGAAAAAGAATTTGCTATCCTACTCGCGTCTCTGCTTTATGCAACTGACAAGAGTGCTAATACCGTAGGACACTATGATGCTTACATAAAGGGGCATAATATTCCCGATACATTCTCTTTCGATCTTATCACTCCATATAAATCAAAAAAATCACAGATATACATTTCCAGAGAAGAGTCAAATAAATTCGCTAAAACGCTGAAATGCGATATAATCTATATTGATCCCCCCTATAATTCAAGACAGTACAGCAGATTTTATCATGTTCTTGAAAATATTACTTGTTGGAGAAAGCCAAGGCTACATGGAGTTGCATTAAAGCCTGATCCTGAGAACATGAGTGATTACTGCCGTAATAAAGCAAAAGATGTATTCAGAGATCTCATAGACAGCTTGGACTGCAAGTATATTGTTGTGTCTTATAATAATACCTATAAGTCAAAAAGCAGCTCTTCAAAGAATAAAATGACTTTGAAAGATATAGAAGCTGCACTCTTTACAAGAGGTGATGTACAAAGGTTTGAAACATCACATAACTTCTTTAACGCAGGCAAAACCGATTTTAATGATCATAAAGAACTGATTTTTATAGTCAAAGTGAAGTGACAATTTATGAAAGCACAGATAACAGATGCTATTAGGAGGTCTCCGTTCTTCTATGTCGGAGATAAATACAAGCTTGTTCCTCAGTTGAAAGAACATTTTCCAACCGAAATAGGTAGATTTATTGAACCTTTCTGCGGTGGTGGAAGTGTATTTCTCAATGTAGATGCTGAGAGTTACCTTGTTAATGATATAGATAGCTATATGATAGCTTTACATAAGCTGTTATTTAATTACAGTAATGATGTTAACGGCTTTTGGAGCAAACTCAATGAAATAATAAACGGCTATGGTCTATCCGCATCATTTCTTGGCAGAACAGTTCCAGAAGAATACAAAATAAACTTTGTAAAAACATACTATGCCAAGTTCAACAAAGAATCATATATAAAGCTCCGTGCAGATTTCAATGATGATAAATCCGACTTGTTAAAACTTTATGTCTTACTGATTTACGGTTTCAATCGCATGCTCAGGTTCAATGGTCATGGAGATTTTAATCTGCCTGTCGGAAATGTAGACTTTAATCAAAATGTAGTGAATGCTTTGAACTCATACTTTGAATATGTATCCGGAAAAGAAATCAATTTATTTAACAAGGATTTTGCAGATTTCTTAATGGAAATAGAAACTGTACCTGATGATTTTATTTATCTTGACCCCCCCTATTTGATCTCGTTCAGCGAATATAATAAATTGTGGAATCCTGAAACTGAGCAACGATTGCTTAGTGTTCTTGATGAACTAAATAAAAAGCATATCAGGTTTGCTATTTCCAATATAATCAGACATAAAAATATGTATAACGAGATATTCGATACATGGTCTAAAAAGTACCATGTTATAGATATCACAAGTAACTATATAAGTTTCCACGATAACACTCAAAAAGGCTCCTACGAGGTCTTAGTAACAAATTATTGAATGGAGATGTTGATATGATAGATATTCAGATTTACAATATAAGAAATGATGGTTCCTATTCAACAACAGAAAGACCAAGTTTTCGATGTTTAGAAGTCAAAATTTCTTCAGATGATCCTTTCTTAGAAGATGTCAGACAAAAAGCAGCTCCAATCAATGATAGGTTGAATAATCATTCAGCAAGTGCAGGAGTAGTAAGGTCTGCTGAAACTGTAACTGCTGACAATCTGATCGGGCTAATAGCTGAGTATGTGTGTTACGAAATACTAAAAAACCAACTTGGAGACGAAAATGTGATAAAGCCTGTGAGTGGTAGTTCCTGTGATCAGGTTGATATACGGCTTACATCTGGACATACAATCGAGGTACGTTCTTCATGTATCAGAAATGGGTTGAAATTTGCTTTATTTAATGTTAATCGCAGCAGTAACCAACAATACATAGATGTAATAGGACCTTATTATAATACTGCATATAAAGCATACGAGAACATTAAGGACTTTTACATGCGTGTTATTTACGTTGGAGATACTGCCTCTATTTTTTCTAATATTATAAATGGTGGAAATGTGGTCTTATATATTACTGGTGGAACAACAAAACAGATGCTGAAAGAAATCGGCTACAGAAAGTATATGACTTCACCCGCTGATAGCAGAACAACAAAAAAGGGAAACTATCTTGTTGTTCAAATGTCAGATAGCTTTGACTATCCTGATTTTATTGATCAGCTTGAGAATGTGTTATAAAAAAGGAGAACTATATGGCAAATGAGCGTAAGAAAGAATTTAAGCCTCTTTCGTTTTCAACAACTATGAGAAATCCTGCGAGAATTGCGGATTTTCTAAATTGCATTCTTCCTTTTGAAGGACAAATATTGACAGAACAGATTATACACGAAGTAGCAGTTAAACTCATATCACAGAAATTATATAAACCTACGTTTATCGGAACTAATCCTCGCCTTAAAGCAATATATAACAGTGATAATAATTTCTCGGTTGATGACACCGAATTTATAATAAAGAACAGCCCACAGCATCATAAGGAAGCTGGATTTAAGGCAGGCTGGCCTTCAAGATTTGACACATGGTACAAATTGCCTATGGAATTCGGATTTATTTACTATGCCATGGAAACTCCGATTGAAATATCCACAACGGGACATATGCTCATTGACGCAGTCAGAGAAGTTCCTAAGAATGATAACAAGATACAGAACGTCTTTCTTAATGCCTTAATGAAATATCAAACCAATAATCCGTTTCGCAAAAATTCAAATATTAATGCTCCTTTACCTCTTCTTCTGAACCTTATCAAACTATTAAAGGACGATCCCGAAGAAGGAAATTCAGGCGTATTTATAAGCGAATTGTCAATAATAATCTGCTGGCCCGATAATGACGCGAAAGCATTATATCAGACTGTAAAAGAGTTCAGAAAGAAGCACCGTTTCACTTATGGTGATGAAGTAATGTATGACCGTTGTATGCAATTGTTAAATGCTGATTCTACTAAGAAAAACAGATTCAAGATAAATCAGATAACAGGTGAAGCTGTTGATGAATTTATACGAAAGATGCGTATTACAGGTCTGATTTCAATAAGGGGAAATGGTCGTTTTGTAGATTTCAACTCCTTTGAAGCCGAGCGGATAGAATATGTAATACGAAATTACAGCGTATTTGATTCTTTTAGCACTAAAAAAGACTACTTCAAGTATATGGGCAGTATTGATCCTCATATACTTAGTATCCAGCACCAAGGGCCTATGAGCATGAAATCTATCAAAGAAAAAACAATTAAAGAGTGGGCAGAAAACCACAATAAAGATTTTATATACAATGAGCTTAATATTACTTGCTCCAGGAAAGAAAGTCACGATCCTACACTTCGTATCATTGATAAACCTACAAGATTTGAATTTCTTGTAAGTATAGCCCTGAAACAGCATTTCAAAGATCTCATCATAAGACCAAATTATAAATCAGACGATGAAGGAATTCCAACATTTACCGCAGCAGGTGGAATGGCAGATATTGAATGTTTCGATAAGGACTGCAATCCACTTGTAGAAGTAACTCTTATGCAGGCAAGAACTCAGGCTACTAATGAAATGCCTGCAATTACAAGGCATCTGAGTGAAGCTATAGAGAAATATCCCAACACAAAGGTATTCACTATTTTCATTGCTCCTACGCTTCATGCCGATACAATCTATATGGCAAAATTCTCTAAGTTCCAGTATAATGTTGATATTGTAACGATGAATATTAAGAAGTTTATAGAGAAACTTGGAGAAGTTGTGAAAATTGTGGACTTCGTTTCTGTGGAGAAATAAAAATGAACGATAAATATTTAGATGCTGAAGAATGAACATTGGAGGATACATTTAAAGGTAGATGTTCTATACCTATATATCAAAGACCGTATGGCTGGACAGAAAAAGAAGTTAATTAGCTTTCGTCTGATATAGACGAATTATTTAAAATATACAACAAATTCGACAACTCAGCTTCTGGCAATAATATGTTGCTGTTTGCAGGCACTTTTTCTATAAGGACTAAAGCTAATGTAAAAAATTCATATACTGAGTACGAATTAGTTGACGGTCAACAAAGATTACCACTTTTACGTTAATCTTTATGGCTATCCTTAATCATTTCTATTCCATAAAGGAGAATAGCAGTGATGTTTCTAAGGTAGAAAAACTGCTTTGAAAAGCACATTTACCCGTTCGAATAAACAGCAAGGCACTCATTTTCCAATTGCCACAAAGAAATATAATACTAATCCTAAATTAAATCGGCATTATATTTCAGTGTAAAATATCGTTTGGTGCTCTAATGTTTTGTTATGCTTATTGCCATTCTGAAAGTGACATTATTATTTGAGATTAGTATAATCGGTTGTTGGATATGATCTGGTTGAATCTATAAAACACACTTTAAAAATCAGACCCTTTTATTATGCCACAGCATTCCGGAAACAAACCATCCAGCCTTAGCTTAATACGCTCATTGTTACCTCTGTATTTTTTGTGATATAATGACATTGGCAATTTTTGTCGATTTTATAGTTTTACACAATTCATTCTAGGCTCTCGCTTGCACTTTTTATTATTTGTGATGGAAAGTTTTTAGTCAATAAAAAACCTGATAAGACTTCATGAGCCTTATCAGGTTTTTGTTAATTTGATACAAGTTTTGAAAACATTATCTTCTTTCAAACTCGAATATTCTATTACCGTTAGCAGGAAATGACCAATATATGTATCCATTGCTATAGCTTAATGTTCCAGAAAGATTTGTATTTTGTGTAGTAGTTCCATCATATTTAGTTGTACATATTCCATCGATATAATTAAGTAAACCTGTTTTATAGTCATATTCACCTGAGAAAGTCCAAGTGAAGTTATCTCCGTCGCAATGAATTTCTACATAAAAATAATTGTTTCCAAGATCGGTAATTTCCATAAAGTGAGGCATATTTATTTCGGTTTCTATCCACGAACCCGAAATGTTTGCTATTGGCTTGGAAGTCGATATATAATTCACCGAGCAGTAACCCATAATACTGCCCGACGTAACCTTATACCATTTTCCATTGCTGCTGGTAGCCTGAATAGTTACTTCATCGCCATTATATAATTTACCAACAGACGCTGCGTCAGAGTTTGCAGTTTTTCTCACATTTAAATATCCATTGTCAATTACAACCCATGCAGTAGTACCCTTCATTTCATAAGTATCAGCGTCTCTTTTTTTCTTCATTTCCGAAATTTGACTTTTTGAATCACTGTAATCTCCAAGTTCTTCAAACAGTTTTATTGCATCGTCATATTTACCGTCTTTGCCAAGCTTTACGGCTTTATTATATTTCTCTTTATTTTGAAGCTCGATAATTTCGCTCAGCTTACTTTCCGCTTCTTTATACTTCCCGAACTTCTCAAAAATTTTAATCGCATTATCATATTTTTTATCTTCAATAAAATTCAATGCCATATTGTATATTTCC
This sequence comes from uncultured Ruminococcus sp., assembly GCA_947178195.1. Classification (GTDB taxonomy): domain Bacteria; phylum Bacillota; class Clostridia; order Oscillospirales; family Ruminococcaceae; genus Porcipelethomonas. Next base: position 5,021 of record CAMWXM010000070.1, on the reverse strand, counting down.
TTCTGATTTACTTTCTGAATCCTCGTAATCTTTCAAATTTTTTAAAATTGGAATCGCATCGGTATATTTTTCTTTTGCAATGTAATCAAGACACTTTTTATAAAGCTCTTCAACCTTGTCCTTGCTGTCCTTATAACCTCCAAGACACATATATACTGCTGCTGCATAGTTATATTTTTTATCTTCAAAATAAGTTCCTGCCTGATTGTATATTTTTTCAATGTATTCATTTGAATCCTCATACTTACCAAGTATCAAGAATATTTCAGTCGCTTCCGAGAACTTACGATTATCAAAATACTCAACAGCTGTTTTATAGATATTCTGTTTTATATTATCTGGATCGCCGTAATCTCCCAGACTGTCTATAAGATTTACCGCTTCAAGATAATTTTTATCCGCAGCAAATTCAGCTGCTTTTTCATATTTTAGGTCAAGCAAAATTTTTGCCGAATCTCTGTAATCTCCAAGGGATTCTAAAATTTCAACTTTTTTATCATAGTCAGTAATACTGCCATCTAAAGCCGAAATATAGTTCAAAGCTGTAGCGGAATCCTTATATTCCTTAATCTCCTCAAAAATTTCACTTGCCTTGGAATAATCAGAATTATCTAAATATTCTGTTGCTTCGTCATATTTCAATTTTGGAGTTATCAGAATCCCTACAATTACAGCTATGATAAGTAAAACTGCAATAGGAGCAGATATAAATACTGCTAATTTAATGCGTTTTTTCCTTAAGATAAGCTTTTCTCTATGTAGTTCCTCTATTTTTTCTTCACACTGTTTTTTCAGTTCATTCGCATCTTTCCAGTCGGTTATGCTATTTAAAAGCTTAAGCGCATCGCCATATGATTTCAGCGTATCCAAAGACATAGCCTGAGCGACCGATTCTAAAATCTGATCTTTTCTTTTTTCTTCTTCAAACACCGGATCGTAATCGGGAGCTGGCTGCTTTTCAGTTGATTTTTGTGGTGCAAGAGCTTTTCCACAACTTAAACAAAACTTATTTTCATCTTTGTTTTTATATCCACACTCTGGACAAAACATAAAATTCCTCCTAATTTTTTACTTGTTTTATAGTATATTCACATAAAATTAGTATAACGGAAATAAAGTTTCATCACTGCATGACATTGTAATTTGATTCATGCCGCTGTTATTCCACATATCAGTACCTACTACAAACCATAACTCCTCATTACCGCTGTTCAAACTTCCTGAATATGCCCTAATGATGCCCGTATCTTCATAATCATCTATAATGTTCGTCCAAGATATACCACTGCTTTCAATCAAATTATATATCCTATCATATTCATTTACTAATTCAGTTTCACCATAATAATATGTGAGAGAATCAAAGCCGATATGATAACCAAAGTTAAATAATTTTCCCTGTTCATTAAATTCAAAAAACATAACCGCCGGCATATTACAGTTCAATATAGGTATACTGTCAAGTATATATTCATAATCGGTTCTGCTGTCATAAAACTCACCATCTTCCGGAGTAATTAACGAATTAAAACCATACCCCATAATATTGAGCATTTCGTCTTCTGTCATACCTGTATGAATTCCCGGAATGATAGAATCGAAATCGTCTACAGGTTCTTTTGTCTCTGCCTCTGTTGCAGCCACTGTTACATCAGCTTCCGTATCTGGTAGAATTTCGTTGTCAGCCGTATTTTCAGATTTATCATCAGATTCACTATTGATTATTTCATCTACGGCAGATTTATCATATTCAATTAACGTAGCTGTACTTACCAGCGTACCGTCTTCTTTCAATCCTGCAATGTAATTTTTTCCTGCTGAAATTGCAACAATATCTTTCCAATCGGATACGTCCATGTTTTCATTATTAGTAACTACTGTTCCGTCCTTTTTGAGACCAGCATTATAGTAACCTGTACCTATATAGCTTGATAAATCAATTATATCTTTCCAATTTGAATAATTATCCGACGAAACCCAATCATACTCTTTATCGTTAAAAATAGCTGTGGCAACAGTTCCGTTTTTTCTAACTGCAATAATATTGGGGAAAGTTTTTAAAACTCCGTCTGTAATTTCAATATCAACAATATCCTTCCAATCAGAAAGAGTATTATTTAAATTATTTAAATACATTTTTTGAGTTCCATCAGCACCCTCGACGGCATAAACCACTGTTCCGTCTTTTTTAATTCCTGCAATACAGTTATCTCCAATTGAAATATCGACTATATTTTCCCAACCTGAAATATCAAGTTCTTCATTAGTAGTAACAACTGTTCCATTCCTTTTTATTCCTGCTGCACATTGATCTGATACTGAAATAGCAGCTATATCCTTCCACTGTGAGACTTCTTCAGCCATCCAGCCGTCACCGGTAGCCACAATACCTCCGTCCTTTTTGAGTCCGACAGTACAAAACCTTGACGTTGAAACCGCAGTTATATCTTTCCACTCTGAAACATCGCATTGTCCAAAACCTATTGCAGCCATTAATGTACGCTTACTGGCGTTTTTCATTAATTCTTCCATTAAATAAGAATTTACCGTACCGTCATCATTTAATACTATAGTGTACATACTGCCTGAGGCAATACGACCCTGAAAACCGTTACTTTTTGCTCCTCCTGACATGACACCTATAATAAATAAAAATACTATAGCTATCAGTATAACCGCTCCGATAATTGAGCCGCACAAAATAATTTTTTTCCGTTTTTCGGGGTTGCCTTTTATAGTGACAGAATCAGAAAGGCTTTCGCTGTAAATTGGCGTAATAGTCTGAGGGACATTATTCTCTGAAAATGTCGTAGACTGCTGAGGCAACCTCGTTCCACACTCCCTGCAAAATTTGTTTTCATTATTGTTTTTATATCCGCACTCTGGACAAAACATAAAACTCCTCCTTTTTTAATTTAATCAACTTATTTTGTAAATGCTTAAAAATTCATTTTCATTTATCCGACATCTTAAATTATTACCTTCTTTATAAAATAGCAGAAATTATTATAGTAATTATTGTTGCTATTCCCAAAACGATAACGTCTAAACTAAACTTATTTGAATTTATATTATCGACTTTCATTGTCAGACTTATTGTTAAAAGTATTGCAAATATTATTGAAATAACTGACCATACCAACAAATCTCTGAATATTCCCACATTAGCAATTCCTATTACTGCGCCAAATAAATAAAATGAAGCTGCTGTTATTATACCGCCTCTTGTTTTTCGTGCTGCAATTGAAATTATTCCTGAAGTAAGCATAAAAACACTTAGAAAAAATCCTGCCGTCCCATCCATTGAATCCGGACTTACAAACGCATTTGCTACTCCTGCCGCACATGACTGAAATACAATAACAAGCGATAATACTATAGAAATTATACCTATTACTAACCTAATTGTTTTTGAGCCTTTTGTATAGCTGCAACTGTTAATGGATGTAGTCATAGGCATATGCAAATAACTCTGATTGACCATGTTATAATTATTTACCCCGACATTTTGTTTGATTTGACTTGTATTTTTATTTTCTGGGCTATTACTTGAAAATTCATTCGTTTCCTGCCTTATATCTTTCCCACACTCCATACAAAACTTATTTTCATTATTATTTTCATAACCGCAATTTGGACAAAACATAAACTTCCTCCTATTATATAATTTTTTTAATTTCAACCTTTAATGGTTGCAATAATTATAATGACAAGCACAACACCTAATATTGATTCTAAAACCCAGTTTTCAATACACTGCTTTTTTTCTTCAGGGCATTCTTTTTCAACCAAAGTGCCAACTGCTGTTGAAGCGAGAATAAACGCTACATAAGACCATGTTCTTAAATCAAAAAAGGATATATTCCAATTTGTATATACGCCCGTTCCTAAAAAACTTATTGCTGCGGCAGCACATAAAAATGCCGACGATGTTATAGCACCAATCTTGTTTTTTCTCGCTGCAATGGAAATAATACCTCCTGTAAGCAAAAATATACTGGCTAAAAAACCGGTTATACCAGCTATAGTATTTACACTTAAAATTGCCCCCAACACACCGGCAGTAGAAGACATAATCATAATAATAGGAGAAACCACTATTGCCACAATTCCTATGACAATTCTTTTTATCTGAGCGTCTTTGGTGTAAATTTGCTTTTTAGATGTCATATAAGAATTTGCTTCGTAAAAATTATTATTTTGATAAAAAGATTGATTTTGTTCATTACCTTTTGAGAGAAAATTATTTTCATGGTTTGAATTTACAGATTGAGCAGAGGATTTTATTTCAGATGAAATATTGTCTGATATCTGACTATAACTATTTGTCTGGGAAGTCTGAGTATCCTCATTCAGCTGTTTTCCACACTTAATACATCTGCTGCTTGAAGAGTTATTATGATATCCGCAGTCGGGACACACTCCTGGTTCAATTTCGCATGTATAATGTTTTTGGCACTGGTAAGCCTTATTTTTTGAATCAAGAAAATCATCAAGATAAAGAAAAATGGCTTCCGCTTTTAAAAACTCGTTTTCACTTTTACTATGTATTCTTATGCTTTCTGCCCAGTTGTAAAGCCAACACTTGTTAAACGACATTATTTCATTTTTAAAATTATAATCCGCATATTTCACCATTTTACTATAATTAACAGATTTGCCATAAAATTCGGATTTGGATATATCTGATTTTTTTCTGATTTTCATTTCAACCATCATTTTTCCCAAATAAGCCTGTGCACACTCTGGATCAAGGTCAAGTACCTTTTCGCAGTATTCATCTGCTTTTTGCCAGTTCCCGTCCTCCAGAAAAACAAACATACGCTTCAAAAGCGTCTCTGTATTATCTTTTTCCACAGTCACAGTAGGAGTACTGACATCTGCAAAACGGACATTCGGCTTTCCTTGCTCAAGCAGCTTTCCGCAACCAATACAAAATTTATTTTCATCTTTATTTTTATGACCGCACTCTGGACAAAACATAATAATTCCTCCAAAATAGTATATAATATAATAGGATT
>CAMWXM010000069.1 GCA_947178195.1 uncultured Ruminococcus sp. | reverse complement strand
AAATAACATTTTCTTTCTCCCCCCTCTGTGTTTATAGGAAATATTTTTAATCTAAATTATAAATATCGTCTATTGAAACAGTGAACCCATCTTTCATATATTAAAATGTGCTTACATTTGTCAATATTATCTATGATAATCTAATTGAAATCAAACTACAGCCTCCATAATCGTTCTGCCATTCATAACTTGTTTTCATAAGATATTACACATATTTTTTTCAAATCCTGTAGAACAAGTTCTGATTACTCATAAAGACTGATGCCGATAATCAGATTTCCCCAGCCCTCAACAACCGGATTGTTTTTCACATCATTCCTGAATTGCTCCGAATCGTCAATATATCCGACCTTTGTGTACTCGCCCTCTATCTGAGCATCGCCAAAAAATAATATCAGTCTGTTGGGAGCAGAGTAGTAAATCTCTCCCGCTTTTTCCTCTGTAACAGTCTCCGGAGAAGAGGGGATTTCAAATCGGCTTGGTATATCATAATACTGGAAAACATCATCGCCTTCATAGCCTTCGTAGTTATAAATAGGAAGATTTTTACCACCGGTTCCGATGTTGCGAATCAATTCTGCAGCAGTATCATTGTCATACGGGTGCATGGCATATGTCTGACCGCTGTTGCCAAAGGATATATAAACATCCTCCAACATACCGTCAGAAGCAGTATCAGAGCTGTCAGCATCAGCAGCAGGTAACTCTGAATCTGAGGCAACGCTATCCATGTGATACTCATAACCGCTGTTTTTAGTCTGCGAAGAACCGTTGTCCTTTTCAGCACAGCCTGTCATTCCCAACACAGATAAAACGGATAAAAAAACAATTATTTTTTTCATAAGAAACTCCTTTCAGTTTTCCGCAGCCAGAACGGATACGGGGACTTTGCGGATTCTCCGTGAATACAAAAAAGAGAACGCAAAGAAAATTATGATGATAATAAAACCTGCAATCACAGCGCTAACTGTTCCATATCTGGAGATGAACTGCCCGATACCAAAATGGCTCATAAGCATTGAAATTATACTATCTGCTGAAAAAGAACAAAACAGAATTCCAATGACTGCTCCGAAAGTTGAAGCAAGTGCTATTCTCACTGAAAATCCTGCTCTTAGCTGATTTGAGGTGAAACCAATGCTTTTGTATATTGCAAGATTTCTCTCCTCAGACCTGAGCATTTTGCCACCCTCAAGACAAACAGCCGCCATAATGAACAGTGCAGTAACAATGTACATGAATACTGTCAGCAGGTGCATGGAGAAAACAATTCCGTCCAATCCTGACCAACTGTTTGTGTGTACATTCGCCTCAACACGGAAACGTTTTTGCAGCTCCTGAAGTATTTCCTCATTATGATTTCCGTTTTCGAGAATGTAGTGATAGCACCAATCATATTTTTTGATATCCGTAAGACGTTCATAGCCTTGCTGGGACATTCCGATATTTGCACCCATTTCGTTGGCACACTGATAAATCCCACTGATACGATAAACAGCAGTGCTGCCGTTACTCTCGACACTGACTTTATCCCCGACAGATATTCCCAGGTTCTCTGAGATATACCTTGTTATCACAATTTCGTCAAAGGTTTCTGGTGTCCTGCCTGAAATGATATGAAATTTTTCCGTACTGTCAATTACGTTCGCAGTGCAGTCAGCGCCCTCAATGCTGGCGTTCAGCATAGCAAGACCATAAATTTCACGGATCGAATCGTAATTGGAGATAATGTTTTCCACCTCTTTCATATCGATCGCTGTGACAGGCTGGATTCCAATATCGTGATCTGCGGCACTGAAAGCGTCCATAAGCCCTTCTCCATTCGGTCCGAGCCATGTATTCATTTGTGTAACAATTCCTGTAAACATTACCAGAATCGCAGAAATCAGGCAGATTCCAATGTAACGCTTCTTTTCGCTGAGAAGCTGCCGCAGTCCAATTGACACGGATAAAGTTTTGGCACGAATTTTGTTGCTTGCAGATATTACTTTTTTCATGTTCATACCATTAATTGCAGTCACAGGAGTAATTTTTGAAACTTTTCCTGTGGACTTAAAAATAAATAATATCGTGATTCCAATCCACAGAATTGTAAAAATCAAGATAAATACAGGTGAAATTTCAGTGGGAATTAAAAGTCCGCATGATGATGTATTGATATCGGAAACTATCTTTGTAAGCGGAAATGCTGCTGCAATTCCAATAAACAGACCTGTTATCATTGCAAGTCCGTACTGACAGAGAAATATCTGTCTTAGAAAACTGCTTGTACAGCCCATAGCCTTTAAAATGCCTATATCTGTACGCTCCTGCTCAATTGAAAACGAGATCGTGTGCCCGATAATAATCAGACTTGCAATTAACAGAATTGCTGCAAAACCAAATAAAAATCCTGTAAAAATCTCCTGTAAAATCAGCATAAAACCGGATATCGTTTCCTTTGAATACATAAATTTTGTATATCTACCGATTTCTGTTGACTGACGGAGCGTTCGTCCGAACTGTTCAGAAGAAATATCGCTGTCAGCACTTGTGACATGAAGCATTGCACCTGTTTCGGCAAGCACATTAAAATCAGAAATATTTTCAATGCGGTTTTGCAAATTTCTGAATCCTTCCTCACCGATAAGAAAACCTTTCATATCAATCATAGAACTTCCCATAAACGGATCTTCATAAAATCCGGCAACTGTAAAAACTGCTTTGTCATTCACTCTTGAAAGCTCGAATGTAATAGTATCTCCGATATTCGCACTAAACGATGATTTCATGGACGGTGAAATGTATATTTCATTTTCACCAATTATTTGTGGATTGACATGACTTTTCCGGTCAGCGGACAAAAATCTGTAATCATATTTATCAGGTGCATATGCAATCAGTTGACCCTCATTATCAGAGTGTTGACCATTCATACTATAGCCGGAATAAATAATATTTTGAACGTTTGCGGATTCGACAGAGTCAGATTTATTAACCTGTTCTGCAAGTAAAGCATAATCCTCACAGCCGCTGAGCCAATAGGTAATATCTCCGTAACCGATACGATTCATTTCGTCAGTTACATAGTTTCGTGAACTTTTCAGCACAGCAGCGGCGGTGTTTACCGATGCTGATACAATCATGCACAGAAATGTAATTACAATCAGCGTTATCTTATGTTTACGCAACCCCGCTTTGAAAATCGTAATAAAATCCATTTTACCACCTCTGCTCCTGAAGCCACTTGTCCATCTTTTTACTCCGTTCATCTGATTCGGAATATTCTCCAAGCTTCAGTTCATCGCAAAGCCTGCCATCCTCAAGATATATAATGCGGTTTCCACGTAAAGCAGCATGAAAATCATGGGTGACCATGAGAATTGTCTGTCCCTTATTATTTAGATCTGTTAGCAAATTCAGAACCTCCTCAGTATTACGGCGGTTCAATGCACCGGTCGGTTCGTCAGCAAAAACAATACCGGCATTTCCGATGACTGCTCTCGCAATAGCCGCACGCTGTGCCTCTCCGCCTGATACCTCGCTGGGAAGTCGGTCAGCAGCTTCGGTAAGATTCATCTGTTTGAACATCTCCGCCGTATGAGTTCTGACCTCTGCCTCCGATCGTTTGCTGATATATCCTGCAACTGCTACATTCTCAAAAAGAGAAAGATTGCTTACAAGATGAATCTGCTGAAAAATGAAACCAAACTCCTTTGCGCGAAGCTGTGCCATAGCTTTTTCTCCAAGACTGCTGATTTCTTTTTCTCTGTAAATTACCTTACCGGAGGTGATATTGTCCATTCCGCTGAGAGCATATAGCAGCGTGGATTTTCCTGCTCCGGAAGCGCCCATAATAACAGTAAAATCGCCCTTACAAATCTCAATATCAACGCTGTTAAGTATTACGTTATCACCGATCTTTTTCGTCACACCGACTCCATTTAAAATAATTTCACTCATATTAATCTCCTAATAAGCGGCTTTTTTCCTGTATTTTTGTCTGGTTTGATTTCATCTGTGGAAATGATTTTGAAGCTGACATTATCAAGTCCGTTCAGTCTTAAAATTTTGCGGACATCTTTGTTAAGCGCTGTCTTGATTTTATGTGTATCAGCTTCACTTGAAAACTGTGCATGAATTTCAAAGCTGTTATCTGAAAGCTGCACAAACTGATAATCAATCAGTCCGTTCAGACAAAGTCCTTCAATTGAAAGGGGATGAAGAAATTCTTTTTTGCCACGACTGTTCTTAAACCACATCACATCTTCGCTTCGTCCGAGAATATTCCTGATTTTAGAGAACGGATATTGACCGTCAGGCTTCATACACTCTGCTTTGTCGGATATTTTGTAGCGTATCAGAGGCTGTGCAAAATTATACAGACAGGTCAGATAAATCCCGTCTGGATATATTTCTACATAATTCATGTCGTCAAACAGATACATACCGCCGCTTTGATTGGTCTCAACACCAATTGCGATCGATTCGCTTGCACCGTAAAAATTGATGATCTGACATTTAAAACGCTTTCTGAACAATCTGCGCATACTTCCGGGCAGCGGCTCGCCGCAGGTAATTAGCCTTTTGAGTCGAAACTTCATGCCTGGAATTTGTGAAAGGATTTTAATAGCTGTGGGATAACCTATTATTACATCAGGCCTGAATTTTTTAAGCCGTCTTTTCCATTCGTCAATGGGCATCTGTACATCAAGTACAAGTGTGGGAAATCCGAGATTATCAAGACCGTCACCGACTGCCGTCGCTCCGCCGTAACGTCCGTCAGCAGCAATAAAGAGAATCTTCGGTTTGGATTTTACAAAGCTGAAAATTTGCAAAAAAGACAAATCCCACAATGCCGCACGTATAATACCGATAAGCATTTCATTCCATGCGTTTTCATCATAAAGAAAATAGCCGGGATTTCCCGTACTGCCGGAGGAATGCACAATATGATATCCCTTGATAGTCTTTTTATCCTTGTTTTCATCGGTATCGAATTGCCGCATTTCATACTGAGATATATCATTCACAGTTATAATGCTGTCAAACTTATCAAGGAGAGTTTTTTTATTAAGAGTTGGAAAGCGTTTTATTGGCGTAGATTCAATGTTTTTTGCACTTATTTCGACAGCTCTGAAGGCGGCATGATAGTAAGGTGAATGACGATATGCATAAATCAGTATTTCTCTGAGACGCTTCTGCTGATACTTTTTCATTATTGCAGCTGATATTCCCATATTCATTTTTGATTTGATAAGTTTCAAAAGCAACTCCGGATAATTCATGTTATCACCGCCTATTTCTGAATCTGAAAGGTATACTGCTTATCATAATTTTCTCTGTGGCAGTAGACTGCCTCACCTGTGGATTGATTAAATACAGCGCTCCACTCGGTAGTTTCACCATCATTATAGTTGTGCTTAGATACACTGTCTAAAGCATTCATCACATCATCTGCTGTGAAAGTATCCGTGTCTGCAAGTGTTTCCATAATCTTTTCATATCTCTCATGAGACTGTGCCGTACCGATTCCGTTTTTCTCGCCCTCTGCAAAATAGAAATTTGTCACAACAGGTGTTTCCGTAACTATCATTTCATTATTCAGATACTCTATTGCCACGCATTTACCTTTTGAGTCAGAAACGGCAAAATGTACCGTAAGTCCCTTTGACGCGTGCATATCATACTGTTGTAAAAGAGCAATTGCCTCATTGGTATCGGTAGCCTTGTCAAGTAAAAGACGGATAGCAGTGGTTGTAGTAATATCCGGCAGGTCTGTTCTCTGATCAACCTTTTCGCTGTCCTCGACCATATTCACAGAAACACAAAGTCCCTTTTCATTCATGCCGTCAAGAGGAGCATAAACAGCGGCAGTGGTTAGGATTTCATCACTGTGCATTGATGTTCCAAAACCGATAAAATTCAGATTTACCGTAGAAATTGACGAATATCCATTATCGGGATATGCGGCAACTACAAGGGCATTGCAGTTGTACCAATCGAAATTTCGTCCAAAGTAATAGCCGTCCTTGCTTTTAGCCGATACAGCGCTGCACCCAAAATTTTCTCCTCCAAAGCCGTTAATTGTATTGCCAATCAGATTTTTAGTAAGAAAGCTAATGACCTCCGTATCGCTTTCTGCACCGCCGTCGGAAAGAAATTTATCAAAGGCATAGTCGTCCTTCATTTCAGCATAAGAAAATCCTTTTTCAAGTTCGGTAATCTGTATACTTGTATAGGAATTTTCTGAACTTTCCTGTAAGATGGTATTTTCTGACACGGTTTCTCTACTATTAGTATCAGACATGATTGACGTATCAGTCGATTTATCACCACATCCAGTGAGCATAAGCATAATTGCTGCGATCATTATAATACTTTTTCTCATAACAACCCCTATCAGACTGATTTTCCCATATTATAAGCCTCTTTCAGCTTAGGATTTTCCGTAATATCACCAATATTGTTTACACCACCGCAGAAAAGCGTTCCTGCAAGACGAGCCTTTTCAAAGCAAGCTATCCAGCCCTCAAGACCGCTGACCGCACGTTCTGGAACATATTCCTCGTCCTCGGCTGCAGTAGACAGCATGTATATGTCACGGAAAGAATAATCCGCAGAATACAGCGGATTAGCTCTGTCAAGTATTGTTTTCATCTGTCCGCTCATCTCATAGTAATAAATCGGCGTTGCAAAAACAATGACATCAGCGTGCAGCATTTTCTCTCTGATGATGTCAGCATCGTCATGTATAACGCACCTATGTGTTTCCAGACAGGCAAAACAGCCTTTACAGAAGCTGATTGTCTTATCATGCAGTGAAATAAAATCGACCTCGTTTCCGGCTTCAACTGCACCTTTTCTGAATTCCTCGGCAAGGCTTGCCGAGTTACCATTTTTTCTTGGACTTGTTGAAATAATTAAAACCTTTTTACTCATAATAATCACCTTTCAAAAATCATTTTTACAAATACTATCATACTAAAGCAGATCATAACAGCTCCAAAAATGCTGTTGAGCCGATCGAAACCTTTGTTGCCATGCTTTTTCTTTATCATTTCTGTAACTGATGATAAAATTATCCACCATACAAGTGTTCCAAGAAGAACTCCCAGAACAAGTGCTGCGCCATTGAAAATTCCCTGCTTGCCGTCGATTCCGAAATAGGAAAATGCAAACAAAAAGGCAATCACTGCCGCAGGATTTGTGATTCCTACTCCCAGCGATGATATAAACATTGCCATATAGCTCATTTTGTTTTCTGATTCCATACTGTTTATCCGCTTTTTCATCAAAATAGAAATTCCCATTCCGAGTATCAGAAATCCGCCTATCAAATTTATGACTATCTGGTATTTTGCAAGGAAGTCTGAGATAAGCGTAATTCCGAATGCACCAACTGCTGCATAAAAGCTATCTGCTGCCGAAGAGCCAAGACCGGTTACAAGTCCGCCTTTTGCTCCATACAGCAAGCTTCTCTGAACACATAACGCTCCGACTGCGCCTGCAGGAACTCCGAAAATCAATCCTATCAGTATGCCTTTCAAAAGAAACATCATAACAGTTTCACAGCCTTTTTCAGTCTGTTCAGTCCGTCTGCAAGAACTGTTTTCGGACAGGCAATGTTCATACGGAGAAACTGCTCACCGTTTCCAAACTGCTCGCCGTCTGAAAGATACAGTCCCGTACTTTTGCGAATACGATTAGCAAGTTCCTTTGAATTCATATTCAGCTCAGAGCAATCCAACCATAAAAGATAGGTGGCATTAAATGGCACAAGCCTGATCTGCGGAATATTTTTTGAGAGAAAGCTTTTCACAAGCTGCTTATTATCAAACAGATATTGCCGCAGCTGGTCAAGCCATTCGCCGCCATGATTGAATGCTGCAATCGCTGCCTGAACAGCAAAAGCGTTTGGTTCACCACATTCATCAGTGTTAAGACCTCGCCATACTTTGTGACAAAGCTGAGGATTCGGAACAATTGCCGCCGAGGTTTGCAGTCCTGCAAGATTAAAGGCTTTTGTCGGTGCAACACAGATTACGCTGTTTTGTGCACATTTTTCCGAAACAGATGCAAACGGTACATAGCTGTAATTCGGGTCGGTAATATCGCAGTGGATTTCGTCTGAAAGAACTACCACACCATTATTAAAGGCAAGTTCACCGATTCTGGCAAGTGTTTCCTTGTCCCATATCTTTCCGATTGGATTATGGGGATTGCACAGCAGCATGAGTGTTGTCTGCGGATCGGCAAGCTTTTCTTCAAGGGAAGTCCAGTTTATACTGTATTCTCCATTATTATATTCAAGCGGACATTCCAGTACGTTTCTGCCGTTATTTCGTATACAGTTGTAGAAAATATTGTACACTGGTGTTAGAATTAACACATTTTCCGCAGGTGTCGTTAGCTTACGGACACAGCTTGAAATAGTTGGGATAACCCCTGTACTAAAAATAATCTGTTCCTTTTGGTACTCAATTCCATGACGTTTTTTCCACCAATTGATATATGCCTGATACCATTCATCGGAAATTGTTGTGTAGCCGAAAATGCCATGTTCGACACGTTCTTTAAGTGCCGCTGTTATCTCCGGAGCTGTGCGAAAGTCCATGTCTGCAACCCACATAGGCAGTTCATTGTCTGCAACGTCCCACTTATAGGAATTTGTAGTCCGCCTGTCGACTACAGAATCAAAATCGTATTTCATATACTACTCCTTATAAATAATCTCAGATTTGGACGGGTTGATCTTATCTTCCTCCATTATCAGCTCACCGATTGACTTCGCTCTGATGATACCGCTGCATGGATTTTTTACGCTGTCGATATGACTGACGATCTCAGCGTCCACAGTAGAATACTCAAAAGCAAGGGTTGTATTGATAAGCTTGCAGTTTTTCATAACAAGATTTTCTATGTAACAGAATCCCTGCAAGCTTTCAACTATGCAGTTCACAAGAGTAATGTTCTTAGAGTTCCAGCCGAAATATTCACCTGAAATAAACGAATCGTACACGGTAACATTTTCACAGTTCCAGAATGCATCCTTGCTAAGCAGCGTGGAATTGCGGACGGTGATATTTTTTCCGCCGTCAAAGCTGTAGTTTCCAACAAGCTTCAAGCCGTCAACCTCCACATCAGAGCAGTTCATCGCAAAATAATCTCCTTTTGCAGTAACGTGATTAAGCGTTACATTATGACAGTTCCACAAAGTTTCTGCGGCATTGGAAAAGGTGACATTTTCAAGCGTTACACCGTTACATCTGCGAAAATTTTTGGGTGCTTCAATCACCGTGTCAGTCACGGTGATATTATTGGTATACCAGATCCCTGCACGTCCCATTTCAAAGATTGAACAGCCGTAAAGCTCAATATTTTCACTGTACCATAGCGGATATTTCCACTTGAACATACTGCTGTAAAGCTCAATATTTTTGCTATGCTTGAGCGGAGATTCACCGTCATCGAATATGCTGTCATAAATTTTCATGTCGGTTGCCTGAAACAGCGCACGTTCATCTGTCAGGGATTTTTGGCGTATTTCTTTCATTGTGCTTTCTCCTTTTTCATAGTATATACGAGATAATCAAGGCAGCTGATCTGCTGTTCTTCTTTATGGATTTTTTCCAATAATCCCTTGCGATGCATTGCAAGCAGCTTCTCACATTTTTTCTTATCATCAAAATATGTTTCAAATTCAGCAATAAATTTTTTATCACAGCCTGCGTCAATAAGATTTTGTCTGACTGTATCATTTATAAAACTCTCTCCTTTAGAGCCTGTTTAAATTCTTTTTGTGTGCGGATTTTCGAGCATAATTTTGACGAGGACAAGGCAAAAATTTGCAGGCATACTGTCGTATGGCAAAGATTTTTAACGCAGGCATCGGCAAAATTTGCCGAAAAGACGTGCATAACAAAGATTTTAAACAGGCTCTTAATCTTTTAGACTATTATATCATGTCACAATTAAAAATACAAATACTTATTTACTATGAATCTCTATGCTTGACAGGCATAGAGATTTTGTGATAGAATGTGAAAAAAGGAGGTTTTTATATGGAACTGCGAGTATTGCGCTATTTTCTTGCTGTTGTTAAGGAGCAGACAGTTTCTGCCGCTGCGGAATCGCTTCATTTGACGCAGCCTACATTATCCAGACAACTTAGAGATTTAGAAGATGAACTTGGTAAGAAGCTGTTTATTCGAGGAAGCCACAAAATTGAGCTAACCGAAGAAGGTATGCTGCTGCGAAAACGTGCAGAACAGATACTGGAGCTTGTCAGCCGTACTGAAAATGATATTGCCGCAAACGATGAGTCTTTAGCAGGCGATATTTACATTGGCGCAGGAGAGACCGACGCAGTTAAGCTGATTGCAAGAGCTGCAAGTAGAATGCGGCAGGACTATCCGCTGGTGCATTTTCATATTTACAGTGGTGACGGCGAGGACGTTCTGGAGCGTCTTGACAAGGGACTTAGTGATTTTGGCATTGTTTTCACACCGGTTGACAACGGCAAACACAACTTCATCAAAATTCCCCTGAAAGATAAGTGGGGTATTCTTATGCGGCGTGATTCTCAGCTTGCTGAAAAAGAAAGTATTGTACCGTCAGATATCGTCAAGCAACCGCTGATTTTATCACGGCAGCAGTCGGACAAATCCCCCGTGATTAAATGGTTAGGGACAAAATTTGATAAATTAAAGATTGTCTCAACCTATAATCTTGTGTACAATGCTTCCGTTATGGTGAAGGAGCGTATTGGCTATGCGCTTGCCTTTGATAAATTGATTAATGTCAGCGGTGACAGCGAGTTGTGCTTCCGTCCGCTTAATCCTCCAGTATATGCGGAAATGCACTTTATCTGGAACAAGTATCAGATCATGACAAAATCAGCAGAAAAATTTCTGGAATACCTCCGTGCGGAGATAGAGCATTATTAAAAATCAGGCTTGCTTTTGAATGGGCAAGCCTGATTGTGCTTTATTACATACTTTCTTTCAAGATCTGTACGATCTCGTCACGGGTAAGAACTTTGTATCCGCCGTCCATAATGAGAGTTCCGTCAGCAATACCATCGATCATCTCATCAGTCGCACCAAGCTCGGAGATTTTCATAACAAGTTCAAGTTCTTTCATCCAGTTTTCCATAGCAGCAAGACCTTCTTCTGCAATCTGTTCATCAGTCTTGCCATCAGGATTTACGTTCCAGACCTCTGTTGCGAAACGTACAAACTTTTTCAATCCGTAAGGCATGATAAATCTGTAATATGGCAGTGATACCGCAGCCAGTGTCATACCATGTGTAGCATCGGTGTAAGCGCCTACCGCCTGACCAAGCATATGCACCATCCAGTCTGTAGTTTTACCTTTTGCAACCAGCGTATTCAGCGCCCACGTTGCAGTCCACATGATATTTGAGCGTGCCTCGTAGTCCTGTGGATTTTTGTTTGCAATACGGCTTGCATGAATCAGAGACTTCATAAGAGCCTCGCTGATATAGTCGCTGGTGTTGTCGTCCTCGCCGGAAAAATACTGCTCGCAAATGTGATTCATAATATCATAAATTCCCGCTGCCATTTGATATTTTGGCAATGTCATAGTATATTTCGGATTCAGAATGGAGAATTTAGGCATTACCTCATCACCAAAAACATGACCGATTTTCAGCTTTGTTTCGTGGTTTGTAATAACTGCACCGCCGTTCATCTCAGAGCCTGTTCCTGCCATTGTAAGTACGCAGCCTACGGGAATGATCTTACAATCCGGTTCTTCAAAACGGATATAATACTTCTGCCATGGGTCGTCATCACAATTAACAGAAACAGAAACCGCCTTTGCGTAGTCGCATACAGAACCGCCTCCCACTGCAAGAATCAATTCGGAATTGTTTTCCCTTGCGATCTTAATGCCCTCATACAGCTTTTCAAGGGTAGGATTGGGCATAACGCCGGAAAGCTCCGCCACATTTTTACCGCTGTCCTTCAGAATTGCAGTGATTTCATCGTACAGACCGCTTTTTTTGATAGAGCCGCCTCCATAAATCAGCAGCACGTTCTCGCCATAGTTTTTAAATTCATCTTTGAGATAATTTAGTGAATCCTCACCAAAATAGAGCTTTGTCGGGTTGTGATAGCTAAAATTTCCTAACATAATTTTTCCTCCTATTTATCATAAATACTGCGTATGACTTTTGCAGGACTTCCCACAGCAAT
>CAMWXM010000068.1 GCA_947178195.1 uncultured Ruminococcus sp. | reverse complement strand
CCTCTACCGTATACGACCCTACGCCGCCTATGCCGAACACGGCGACAGATGAATTTTTAAGCTTTCCAAGTCCATCTTCGCCGATTAGAAGCCTTGTTCTTGAAAAAATGTCAGCCATGCCAGTCACCTCTATCGGTTACTATTTTATATCCTGCCGAGCTTACACGAGCTGCCAGGTATTTTATACACTGCGCCGATTCGTCTCCTGTACATATTTTGTTATCATAAAGGGAATAAAGCTTCCGATAATCTGTAGGTGAAAGATTTGGCATTACAACGTTTGCTCCGGCTTTCAATCCAAGCTCTCTGCCCTCGGGAGAAATAGTTCCCAGAGCGGTAGTTGCAGGAATAAGTCCGTTGGGAAGCAACAGTCTTGTCAATGCCACTGCCGCAAGAGTATCTCTCAGAGTACCGTTATCAAAATCCTTGAATGGGGTATCCTTATGTGAAATAAAAGGTCCTATACCAACCATTTCCGGTTTGAAATCAGAAATAAAAAGCAGATCCCTTACAATATTTTCATAGGTCTGATATGGAGAACCTACCATAAAACCCGCTCCGGTCTGATAGCCGATCTTCTTTAAAATTTTAAGACAGTCCATTCTGTTTTCATAGGACATTTCAGGAGGGTGAAGCTTTTGATAATGTTCCTTTGACGCCGTTTCATGCCGCAGAAGATACCTGTCTGCACCTGCGTCAAATAATTTTTTATAGCTTTCCTCGTTTCTTTCACCAAGCGAAAGAGTAACCGCACAGTCTGGATATTTCTTTTTTATATTTTTTATAATTCCGCATAGCCTGTCATCGGTATAGAAAGGATCTTCCCCTGACTGCATTACAAAGGTTCTGAAGCCCAGCTCATAGCCGGTATGGCAGCAGCTATAAATTTCCTCCTCCGACAGTCTGTAGCGTTGAGCACACCTGTTGTCACGGCGGATTCCACAGTACAGACAATCGTTTTTACAGTAGTTTGAAAACTCAATAAGACCTCTTATATAAACCTCCCCGCCATAAGCGATACGTCTTACTTGGTCGGCTTTGTGAAACAAATACTCGTCCTCAGAGTCATTTTTTAAAATTGTCAGCAATTCATCTGCAGAAGCCTTATGCTTTTCTGCAATATTATCTATGAGATTTTTTATATCCATAAAATTTCCTTATTCATAATCATAAAACATTCTGTATCGCTTTTCATTATGGGCATAGCAGTTTAAAACAAGTCCGATTGCCGCATACATACAAAGCAAAGCCGTACCTCCTCCGCTGAAAAACGGAAGTGGGATACCGATAACCGGCATGACCTTTAAAACCATTCCAATATTCATAAAGCAATGTGTAAACAGCATAGCGAAAGTTCCCATACATATAAGCTTGCCCATAAGATCCATAGTATTACGACTGTCGTTTAAAATCTTAATGCATATATAAGCCAGCAACACTATCACTATGATTGCTCCCACAAATCCCACCGTCTGACCGATATGGGCAAATATAAAGTCGTTGTAAATTTCAGGTACTTCAACATAATCATCACTGAAAAGACCCTTTCCAAAAATCTTTCCCGACCCTAATGCAGCCAGTCCCAAATTTTGCTGATATTCAAGTCCCATAGGGTCTGTTCCCGGTTCGAGAAGCACCATAATACGCTTTTTATGCAGCGACTGAAGTCCGTAATTCCACAGCAAATATCCCCCCGGAATGGCGGCGGCAATAGCTAAAATAATATATTTTATTGAAAGCCCTGCCGAAAAAAGCATTACCACAAACATCATTAAAAATACGATAGCCGTACCATAGTCGCCCTGCATAGCGACAATTCCCACATGAATAGCTCCATGAATAATAATAAACAGAAGATGCAGAGGATGATTTATATTTTCCGCATCCTTATGAAGATGATAGGAAAAGCTCAGTATAAACGAAAGCTTTAAAAATTCCGAAGGCTGAATGGTTGTAAACCCCAGATTAAGCCAGGCTCTATCGTCAGCCCCGGCTCTCTGTACCCCAAGAGATGTGAAGGTCAGTCCGACCAGCACCAGCGCCGCAGGTACATACAATATCCATAGCCTTGCAAGACTATGGTAATCTATAGAAGCAATAAAAAGCGCAACTGCAATTCCCAGTATCATTGATATCAACTGAGTAATATAAACGTTTGCAGAGGTCTCTCCGGTTTTTGTGGCATAAAGAGAATACAGAAGCACTACGCTGAATGCGGCACATAAGCTAACTACCATAAGCAGTGGCTTGTCCAGCCGATGATAATATTTCAATATTTTTTTTAATAATACTTTCATATGTCAAAACCCTTCTTTGTTACCAATGGTCAGCAGCCGGTATTCCAGTATTTTCTGTCGAGACTGCGGAATTGTATTGCGGCTGAAATATGTGCTTTTTCTATTATTTCGCTGGCTGCAAGGTCGGCGATCGTCCTTGCAACCTTTAATATTCTGTCATAGGCTCTTGCTGAAAGTCCCAGCTTGTCAAATGCGTTTCCGATAAATTTATCAGCGCTTTTACTCATGACGCAGTATTCCCGTAGCTTATCGGGAGTTATATTGGCATTGCAATTTATACTGCTGTTTTTAAAGCGTTCATTTTGTATATTTCTTGCGGCAGTGACCCTTTTTCTGATAGATTCCGATGATTCCTCTTTTGCTTCTGAGGACAAATCCTGATATTCCACAGGCGCAGCCTCGATATGCAGATCAAATCTGTCCAGCAAAGGCCCTGAAATTTTTGATAAATATGCCGCAACCTGTTTTTGAGTACATCTGCATTTGCCGCTGGGGTGTCCGTAATATCCGCACGGGCACGGATTCATTGCCGCAATAAGCATTATCGACGCAGGATATGTAACCGTTCCCGCAGCCCTTGAAATAGTGACCTTTCCGTCCTCAAGAGGCTGCCTTAATATTTCAAGGGTTTTTCTATCAAATTCAGCCAGCTCGTCCAGAAACAACAATCCGTTATGGGCAAGGGATATTTCTCCCGGTCTTGGTATCGAGCCGCCTCCTGCAAGTCCTGACGACGAGATGGTGTGATGGGGAGTCCTGAACGGACGAACAGTCACCAGCGGAGATTCTGGGTCAAGCATACCGGAAATGGAGTGTATCTTTGTAGTTTCTATAGATTCCTCAAAAGTCATGTCCGGCAGTATAGAAGGCATTCTTTTAGCAAGCATGCTTTTTCCACTTCCGGGAGTTCCTATCAATATGGCATTATGTCCTCCTGCCGCAGCAATTTCAAGAGCCTTTTTAGCAGTTTTCTGTCCCTTTACATCGGCAAAATCCAGATTCATAAGCGAATGCTTTTTTTGAGGTGTGAATTTTTCCTGCTTGGGTATCTTTCGCCTTCCGATGAAATGCTCCAGTATATCTGAAACGGAATCCGCACCGTAAATATCTATGCCTTCCACCACTGACGCTTCAAAAGCATTTGGCTTTGGAACAAAAACCCCCTTGAATCCCGATTCCTTTGCCAGCAGCGTCATCGGAAGCGCTCCCTCTACGGCTCTTATCTGTCCGTTTAAGGAAAGTTCTCCAATAAAGCAATAATCGTCAAGGTCGTCTTTTATATATTCCGCAGCTTTTAATACGGCTACCAATATAGCAATATCATGTACAGAACCGCTTTTTCTTGTTCCGGCAGGAGCAAGGTTTACCATAACTCTTGCCACGGGAAATTCTATATCTGCGCTTCTCATAGAAGCTTTTATTCTTTCTCTGCTCTCCTTTACCACAAGGTCGGGCAGACCGACAATCTCAAATGCAGGTATCCCCCTGCTTATATCTATTTCAACATCAACATTAAAGGCGTTCAGTCCGAAAAGACCTAAGCTATTGATTTTAGCAAACATATTTTTCCTCCTGACGCAAATGAAAAAAGCTCATAACTTGTTTTCACAAGAAATACTGTGCATCTTTTTAGGCATAATTTTCTTATTGATACAGGATTTCAAAGAAAACTATATTAATATTATATCATGCATGACGAAAAATGTAAATAATTTTTGATTTTTTGTTGCAAAATAAAAAATATTTTTTATTTTATGTGCAAATTGCACAAATCCAAAACTTGATTTTAATAAAATATGCAGAATGTTTTTCTAAAGGTTGAAAAATTATATAAAATCTTGTATAATTTATATAGTTTAAAAAAGACAAAAGGAGCGTATTCACCATGAAACATATAAAAAATATTACCATTGCAGGACATAACGGTTCCGGTAAAACATCTCTTGCGGAAGCTCTTCTGTTTAAAGCAGGAGCAACCGACAGGCTTGGCAAAACAGCTGACGGCACTTCTGTCCTGGACTTTGACGCTGAAGAAATCAAAAGAAAGGTCTCGATCAATACCGCAGTAGCAGCTTTTGAGTATGAAAACAGCAAGGTCAATCTTATTGATACTCCCGGTCTGTTTGATTTTGCCGGAGAGATGATCCAAGGTATCAGCGCAGCCGATACTGTTATGATAACAGTTTCTGCAAAATCAGGTGTCAAAGTAGGTACAAAAAAGGCTTACAAGGAAGCTGTGAAGCAAAAAAAATCAAAAATGTTTGTTATAACAAAAATCGACGATGAAAATGCTAATTTCTATAACGTGCTTACCGAGCTTAAAACAGTTTTCGGTCCGACGGTATGTCCCGTTGTTGTTCCGGTAATCGAAAACGAGACTATTGTTTCATATGTCAATCTTATTGAAATGAAGGCTTATAAATATGACGGCAAGGGAAATACCATTGAAACCGATCTTCCTGAAGCTGAAAAAATTGAGAAAATGACCTATCGTATCGATGGTTTAAGAGAAGCTGTAAGCGAGGCTGTGGCTGAAACAGACGATGAGCTTATGGAAAAATTCTTCGAGGGCGAACCTTTTACACAAAAGGAGCTTATAGACGGTATACACAACGGAATGAACAAGGGTATTATTACTCCTGTCGTATGCGCTTCGGCAACCGATCTTACAGGTATCGACATGCTTTTAAAGGAAATAGAGCTGCTTATCCCCTCATCGGACGAAGCAGACCCGATTGAAGCAATATCAGGAGACGATACCGTTGAGATAAAATGCGATGATACCCAGCCGCTTTCGGCATACGTATTTAAAACGGTAGCAGACCCGTTTGTTGGAAAAATGTCATATATAAAGGTTATGTCAGGCATTTTGAAAACAGATTCCTCCGTTTACAATTCTGCTTCAGAAGAAAACGAAAAAATAGGAAAACTTTATTTCATGAATGGCAAGCAGCAGACGGAAACCTCTCAGGCTGCGGCAGGAGATATCGTTGTTGCTGTAAAAATAAACGCTTCTACCGGAGACACACTGTGTGCTCCTGACCGAAAGGTGATATTTGAAAAAGCTGAGCTTCCTTTTGCATGCTACTCTATGACAGTTACCTCCGCACAGGGAGATGAAAGCAAAATTTCCTCGGGCATCAGCCGTATTTTAGAAGAGGATAAAACTCTTACATATGAACAGAATGAAAGCACAAAGGAACAGGTACTGAGCGGTCTTGGAGAACAGCACCTCGAAGTTACCGCCGCAAAGCTTAAAAATAAATTTGGCGTTGATATTGGTCTTAACGAACCCAAAATCGCATATAAGGAAACTATACGCAAAAAAGTCAAGGCTGAAGGAAAATATAAAAAACAGACTGGCGGCCACGGTCAGTATGGTCACGTATGGATCGAGTTTGAACCGTGTGTCAGCGATTCGCTTGTTTTTGAAGAAAAGGTATTCGGTGGAGCTGTGCCGAAAAACTACTTCCCTGCCGTTGAAAAAGGATTGCAGGACGCAGTAAAAAAAGGAGTTCTTGCCGGCTGTCCCGTAGTAGGTCTTAAAGCTATTCTTGTAGACGGTTCATATCATCCGGTAGATTCGTCGGAAATGGCGTTCAAAACTGCCGCTTCTCTTGCCTATAAAGAAGGACTGAAGCAGGCTGAACCGGTAATGCTTGAACCTATAGGCGATTTAAAGGTAAATGTACCGGACGAAAATACCGGAGATGTTATGGGCGAGCTTAACAAGAGAAGAGGCAGAGTTTTGGGAATGGAGCCTACCGAAGAAGGCATGACAGAAATTTCAGCCGAAGTTCCTATAAGGGAAATGCATAGCTTTACAATGTATCTAAGACAAGTCACAAGAGGTATGGGCAGCTTTACTTTTGACTTTTTAAGATATGAACAGCTTCCGGCTAATCTTGTTGCCGAGGTTATTGCTGAAAATATTCAGGATTGACGGTATATAATATTATTAACAAAAAAGCCATACTCTGTTAAAGAGCATGGCTTTTGTATTATAATACATCGGCAATATCAAGTACAAGACGTTCTGATTTTTCCCAGCCAAGGCAAGGGTCAGTAATAGATTTACCATAAACGCTGTCATCGACCGTTTGATTTCCATCTTCGATATAGCTTTCGATCATAAGACCTTTGATAAAATTCTTGATATCGTCAGAATGTCTTCTGCTGTGAAGAACCTCTTTGCTTATTCTTATCTGTTCAAGATATTTTTTACCTGAATTAGAGTGATTAGCGTCAATGATAACCGCCATATTGGGAAGATTTTTCTTGCAGTACATCTCATAAAGCAAAATCAGGTCTTCATAGTGATAATTAGGTATATTCTGACCATGCTTATTCACTGCGCCACGAAGAATAGCATGAGCATAAGGATTACCGTTGGTTTCTACCTCCCAGCCACGATAAAGAAAATTATGACTTCCCTGAGCTGCCAATATAGAATTAAGCATAACCGAATAATCTCCGCTGGTAGGGTTCTTCATACCCACAGGAATATCCATACCGCTTGCTGTAAGACGATGCTGCTGGTCTTCCACCGAACGTGCTCCCACAGCAACATAAGAAAGCAGGTCATAGAGATAACGATAATTTTCAGGATAGAGCATCTCGTCCGCACAGGTAAGATTTGTTTCAACGATCGCTCTTGTATGAAGATGTCTTACATGAATAAGACCCTCTAATATATCTTCATCTTTTGTAGGGTCAGGCTGGTGAATCATTCCTTTATAGCCTTCACCGGTAGTTCTGGGTTTATTTGTATAAATTCTCGGAATAATTATAATTTTATCCTTGACCTTTTCCTGAAGCTTTGAAAGACGTCCAACATAATCCATTACCGGTTCTTCTTTATCAGCTGAGCAAGGACCTATTATAAGCAAAAACTTATCTGATTTGCCTGTAAAAACATCAATAATTTCCTTATCACGTTTTTCTTTTGTCTTAACTGCCTGTTCCGGCATAGGGTACATTTTTTTGATTTCCTCTGGAACAGGCATTTTCCTTTTAAAATTCATTCCCATAATTAATTTCTCCTTAATTTAAATTTCCAGAAAATTATACCACAAAAAAAATAAAATGTCAATGACTGCAACAAAAAAATTTTATTGATTTAAAGCAGCACTGCCCAAAAACTTTATAAAGTCCCTGGGCAGTATCATCATTATTTAATTGTAAGCTTATCCCCATCAAAATCAATTGTAAAGACCGTACCTGGTTCAGCATTATCTGTAATTATTTTTTTTGCGATTATTGTTTCCGCCTTGCGCTGCAAAAATCTTCTTAAAGGTCTTGCTCCGTAGTTAGGGTCATAACCCTGTTCTATAATATAATTTTTCGCATTGTCTGTAAATTCAGCGTCAAGCTGATTTTCTTTAAGACGTTTTCTTATATCATTTATCATAAGCTCTACGATACTGAAAATTTCGGCTTTGCTGAGCGGCTTATAAAATACTATTTCATCAAGACGGTTTAAAAATTCCGGTCTGAACTGCTGTTTTAAAAGAGTATCCACATTTTTTCTTGCTTCATCACTTATCTCACCATTTTCATTTATACCATCAAGAATATAAGGCGAACCTAAATTTGAAGTAAGAATAATTATGGTATTTTTAAAGTCTACAGTTCTGCCCTGAGAATCGGTAATGCGTCCGTCATCGAGAACCTGAAGCAGAACGTTAAACACATCAGGGTGTGCCTTTTCAATTTCATCAAGTAGCACTACTGAATAAGGCTTTCTTCTTACTGCCTCGGTAAGCTGACCTCCTTCTTCATATCCCACATATCCGGGAGGTGCTCCGATAAGACGGCTCACGCTGAATTTTTCCATATATTCGCTCATGTCTATTCTGACAATATTGCTTTCATCGTCAAAAAGTGCTTCTGCCAGAGCCTTTGCAAGCTCTGTTTTACCTACTCCTGTCGGACCTAAAAACAGAAACGAACCGGTAGGTCGGTCAGGATTCTGTATGCCTGCTCTTGAACGCAGTACTGCTTCCGTAACCTTTTCAACAGCCTCATTCTGTCCCACAACACGTTTATGAAGAATATTTTCAAGCTGCAGCAGCTTTTCACGTTCTCCTTCCATAAGCTTTGAAACCGGTATTCCAGTCCAGCGGCATATGATCCTTGCGATTTCTTCTTCTGTCACCTTATCCCTCAGCAACGAATCGCCGCTTTTGGCTTTTTCGGCAACAGACTCCTCCTGCTCAAGCTGTTTTTGCAGCTCCGGCAGCCTACCGTATTTCAATTCGGCAGCTTTATTTAAATCGTATTCACGCTCAGCCTTGGCAATCTGTGCATTTATATTTTCAATATCCTCTCTTAATTTCTGAACCTTGCCTATAGCATTTTTTTCATTTTCCCATTTTGCCTTCATGCCGTTGAATTTATCTCTCATCTGGGCAAGCTCTTTCTGAACCTGTACAAGATGTTCGGCTGAAATTTTATCATCTTCTTTTTTCAAAGCGGCTTCTTCAATTTCATGCTGAATAATTTTTCTTGAGATCTCATCTAATTCCGTCGGCATAGAATCTATTTCCGTTCTTATCATTGCGCATGCTTCGTCTACAAGGTCTATCGCCTTATCCGGAAGAAATCTGTCGCTTATATATCTGTCCGAAAGGGTAGCAGCGGCAATAAGGGCAGCATCATGGATTTTAACTCCATGAAATACCTCATAGCGTTCCTTCAGACCTCTTAAAATTGAAATAGTATCTTCTGCCGTCGGCTCGTTTACCATTACCGGCTGAAAACGTCTTTCCAAAGCAGCGTCCTTTTCAATATATTGTCTGTATTCGTTTAGAGTAGTCGCACCGATACAGTGCAGCTCTCCTCTTGCAAGCATAGGTTTCAGAAGATTTCCGGCGTCCATTGCTCCGTCGGTTTTTCCTGCTCCCACTATAGTATGAAGCTCGTCAATAAATAAAATTATCCTGCCTTCGCTTTTTTTGATTTCTGAAAGCACCGCTTTAAGACGCTCTTCAAATTCTCCCCTGTATTTTGCACCGGCAACCAGCGCTCCCAGATCAAGAGAAAAAATCTTACGTTCTTTCAGACTGTCCGGCACATCGCCGGCTACTATTCTCAGGGCAAGCCCTTCTGCAATAGCAGTCTTGCCCACTCCGGGTTCGCCTATAAGACAAGGATTATTCTTAGTTTTTCTTGAAAGAATCCTTATTACGTTTCGTATCTCCGAATCTCTTCCGATAACTGGGTCAAGCTTATTATTTTTTGCAAGCTCTACAAGGTCCTGTCCGTATTTCGCCAGCACGTCATAAGTTTCCTCAGGATTCTGATTAGTCACCTTGGTATTTCCTCTCACTTCCATCAGAACTTTAAGAAAACTGTTTTTATTTATCGAAAAGATTTTAAAAATTTCTTTGAGCTTTGAGGTAGGATTTTCAATAAGACTTAAAAAAATGTGCTCAACAGAAACGTATTCATCTTTCATATTTTTAGCAGTGTTTTCAGCATTTACCAGAACTCTATCCGCTTCGTTTGAAATATAAACCGAACCGCTCTGACGTCCGCTGCCCGACACTTTCGGCATCTGAGAAATAACCGATAATACCGAATTGCTTATCGACTGATTTTCAATATTCATTTTAGTCATAAGCTGGGGTATAAGACCGTTTTCCTGATTGAGGAGCGAATAAACAAGATGTTCAGGCTCAATTGCGTTATTCTGATATTCAATAGCAATATCCTGCGCTGCCTGAACAGCTTCAAGCGACTTTTGAGTGAATTTCTGTGCATTCATAATTTTTTCCTCCTATTATTTCAACATAAATGCCTTGACTATCCAATCATTTTCTTCAAGGTGATATTCCTTCTGACATGAACTGCAGATACTGTTGTTCCATCCGTCAAAGCTTTCACCGCATTTTGCGCATACGGCATTTTTTACTTCAAAGCTTATATCGGACGTTTTTGTAATATCTTTCTGCAACTTCATAATAAATGTATCCTCCCGGCAGAATACCTTTTCACCGTTATCATGAATATCCAACATTGATATCTCAAGCTCTACAGTGCAAATGTTTTCGTCTATTTCAATACTTTTAACATCCATAGATCCGCTATAAACCGAATCAATTATATTGAATTTTCTTACGGTATGTCCGAGACTGCATACCAGAAGCTTATCTCTTTCATCACAGAAAATCAATAGCTGTGCAAGATAGACTACCCGGCTTTCAAAATATTCATAAGAAAAATTCTTATCATATTCCAGAATTTTCTCGTTTATTTTTTTCTTGTTTTCATTTGCCTTTGCCGCAGCAGGTGCATTCTTTATACTAATGTAAATAAGCTGTCCCAGAACAATAAAAACCGTCGCTGCCGCTCCTGCCGCCGCACCCTGCAATGGTGAGATAAACACATCGGAAATAAGCTCGTTCAGAGACTTTGTCATATAGGGCATAGACATATCCGATATCATTCTGAAAACTCCGAAGGGAATCCCTGCTATAATTCCGGCAAGACAGCAGATAAGCAGCGTTTTCAGCATGTCTTTAAGCATAAGTGCCCTGGTTTTCATATTAAAGCAGCTTATAACTCTCGGAAAAAGGTCGGTTATAAAAGATGGCGTTTTACAATCAGGACAGTCCTGTTCAAGGGTTTTCAGCTTGTGAATATTTCCACATGACGGACAGCAGAATTTATCGTCATCCTTTATTTTATCTGGAATTGCCATAACTATATTTTCATAAAATGCGGTCTTATCCTTTTTTAAAAATTTTCTTCCGCCTCTTTTATTATATACCCGCACTTCTCTTTTAAAATTTTTAAATATCCGTTTGAAGATATACTTTTTATCTGAAAAACTAATACCAGTTGTTTCCGATAAAACCGACGGCGAATACCGTTCGATTACTCTGTCTCCCATTTTTTCAAGTTTTTTATTTTTGACCTCTGAAAAAAAACGCAGATCATATCCGGCGTTCTGAGGAGTTTCGCCCCCTTTGCCATATTCAAAATATTCAGCTGAAAATCTTTCATAAAATTTTTTATCCGAATAATCGGTATCTCCTCCTGTTCCTTTAAGCTTTTTTTCAGCATTGTCAAGCTGTTTCTGAAATTCGTACATTGTTCACCTCACATGTCTGAAGATTATCCTATAATTGGCTTATAACTTTAAACCCGTATCATATCCAGATGCTCATAATAATAATCTTCCATTTTTTTTACAGCAATTTCCGGAAAATCCATATCGGCAAAATATATTTTGATTTCCGAATCCAGGATTCTTATATACTCGCCTATTGCCTCTCCAAGATTTTCAATATTTTCTGCGTCTGCAGTGATTTTAAGATTTCTTATGAATTTTCCCTCCGAATGGCTGTATTCGATTCCCTTATCAAATAATTCGCCTTTATATTTATTTTCAAGAACGCACCATATTTTGAAAAAATCGCTCAGAGCTTCCATAAGCTGAACACTCTGAGTCCTGAACGAAACAGTAAGAAAGCCAAAGGTACTCCCCTTTGCCTCCTTTAATATCTCCACTCGGTATCTTATGGTAGGCTTATATCTGAATCTCAGCGGACTTCTCATGGAAAGCATATATTCCGACGCCTGTCCCTGTATCTGAAAATGACCGTCCATAATACTGCGCAGACATTCAAATATATCCTTTATTCTGCGTTCAGGGGTAACATATGACACTCTTTCGGCAAGTATCTGATTTATAAGATTAGAGCGGCTGGTGTTCATGCGATAAGCCATTTCGTCTATAGCCTCCACCACATCGTCCATAAGAACTAAACTGTATACGCTTTTTTTCATTTTCTCACCTCTTTAGCTATATTATATCACGCCCTAAATAACTTGTCAAGCATTTTATATAATTTTATTTTCAAATTATTTTTTTGGGATTTATTTTTTTAGAATATATTGATTTTAATTGACAATTTCATAAAATACTGCTATAATGTACATATA
>CAMWXM010000067.1 GCA_947178195.1 uncultured Ruminococcus sp. | reverse complement strand
CAGCTGATGATGCGATTATTTCTGAATAAACATTAGTATATGTCAAGTAAATTTGACAAGATCGCAAATAAACGTCTACAGTATGAACTTTTCTGCTGTAGACGTTTTTTGCCTTCCATTCTGTTGTGAGTGTGCGTGAAAAATAAGATGATAATTTTTTGATGTATTGTTTTTTTCTTTTAAATGTGATATAATTAAAACAAACAGACGATAAGAGGTACTATCAATGATAAACAGAGAATACTATCTTGAAAAAATCAAACGGTTTTGTTTAATGGATGATACATTTATGTCGAAAGTTTTTGAGGATAAGGCTTGCGCGGAGCTTCTTCTGAGAATCATTCTCCAAAAGGATTTGACTGTCAAAGAGGTCACATCACAATATAGTATAAAAAATCTTCAAGGACGTTCCATAAGGCTTGATATTTTTGCCGTTGATAAGGATAATAAGTATTATAATATTGAAGTAGAGAACGAAAGTAATAGAGCTATTCCAAAAAGAGCAAGATATAACAGCAGTCTGATAGATGCAAACGTAACGGATATCGGCGATAAGTATGATAAACTGCCCGAAAACTACATTATTTTTATAACAAAGCATGATGTATTTAAAGGCGGAAAGCCGATTTACACAATTGAAAGAACAATAAAAGAACTTGAAAATACAGATTTTGGTGATGAATCGCATATCATATATGTAAACGGCGAATGTCAGGATGAAACCGAAATAGGAAAACTAATGCATGACTTTTTCTGTCAAAATGCAGAAGATATGAACTATAAGATACTGGCTGAAAGAGTCGGATACTTTAAGAATGAAATCGGAGGTATAGATACTATGTGTCAGATTGCAGATGAAATCAGAAAAGATGCTCAGTATGAATCAGCTAAAGAAATTGCACTTAAAATGATAATAGAAAGTAATTTGACGATTGAAAAAATTGCCGAAATCACTTCACTGACAATTGACGAAGTAAAATCACTTGCTGAGAAAAAAGCAGTGTAAAATTCTTTTACTTTAGCTATTTTCTGCTGTGGGTGAGTGTGGAGAATGAGATAAATTTTGGAATTGTGTGATTTTTGAATAAGATTTAAATAACGCACTACACGTGCAGTGCAACTGCGTTGAGCAATGATGTCAACACTCACTAACGTTCGTCTGACATCAGCACTTTGACAGTGCATTTCAAATAGCAGCAGACTTCTTTAAAATAATAGTTTTAAGTTGATGTTGCGCCTGTGTTAATACCAAAATTGCAGTTTTTGTGATTTTTTAGTTTAGTTGTAGCTCTCTATTCTGTTGTGAGTGAGTGTAGAAAATGGGATAAAATTTTTAGAGTATTTTCCCTTTAAATCAATGATAATCATCTTGTTTGAAACCGCAAAAAAGCTCCTAAAAACGTGGCTTTTCTAATTCGCCCCATTTTTAAACTTTGATTTTTCGCACTTTTGTGTGGGGGAGCATCGCCTCCACCATGCATAAACACGTAATCGTAAAGATTACTAAAACCACGTAAGCACGTTAAACGGCGTGTTTGCGTGGTTTCTTTTTTCAAAAATGTTTACGGGTTCAATGCGTTCAAGGAGAGTTTAGAACGCAATTGACAAGAGACCCTTCAAATCTTCTCTTGTTAAAAATCATTCGGGGATTCGGAAATTTTCAGAAAAAGTTATGCATCTTAGGTTGATATCGGTATCAGAATCAATCTAAGATGCATTTTAATTGTAAATTATTTATGAACGGACACTCATCTGTCCACTTTGTATGTTATAATAAATTAAAAGAAGCCAAATAAGGAGGTCAGATATGGAAAATTATAAAAATGATCGAATGCTTGAAATATTTTTCCGTGCCTTGCGTGGAGAATCTATTTCTATCAAAAAACTTGCAGAAGAATACAAAGTATCCGCTAAAAGCATTAGCAGAGATATTTCCGGAATTCAAAGATTTCTGTCAGAACACAGGGAACTAATGCAGAACGCAGAACTCACCTACTCATACAAAGAAAAATCATACATATTGAATAGCGATGAATTTCTGAAAAACAAGGAGCTGTTTGCACTGGTGAAAGTTATATTAGGCAGCCGTTGTTTTTCAAAAGAAGAAATACTAACAATTATTGAAAAGCTGAAAAAGTTCACCACTATTCATGATAAAAAGCAGTTTGAAAATCTTATTCGCAAGGAAGTATATCATTATCATGAAGTGAAGTCAGATTGCAAATCTGTAATAGACAACCTCTGGAGAATCATTCAGGCAATTGAAGAAAAGCGAACGATTACCATTACCTACTACAAAATGAATCGTGATGAAGTAAAACACAAAATCAAGCCCACATCAATTATGTTCAGTGAATATTATTTTTACCTCATTGCATACAAGGCAGAAGATACAGAATATAAACCAATATATTTTAGAATCGACAGAATTTCAGCAATTACGGAACATCGTGAGAATTTTCAATTAGAGCGTAAATATGATTTTGACGAAGGAGATTTGCGTGAAAAAAATTAATTTATGTTTCCAGGTGAAACTGTGAAAATCCGTTTTGAATTTTCAGGACTTTCCTTGCAGACAATTCTTGACAGACTTCCCACCGCAAAAGTAGTAGAGAAAAACGAAAATACCAGTATCATTGAAACCGAAGTAAATCACGGACGAGGTATTGTCATGTATCTTCTGTCACAAGGTTCATGGGTGAAAGTATTATCACCGCAGAGTCTTGTTGATGAAATGAAAGAAGAAATTAAAAAAATAAAATCCTATTACTAGTAGAATTACATTTTGAACACATAAAAATCCGTTGTGAAAGTAGATTCATAGCGGATTTTTTCAAATATAATTGTAAATTATTTTTGAACGGACACCCGTATGTCTACCATGATAAGTATAATATAAACATGGCTTACAAATTCTGAAAATCATCGGATAGTAAGTTCATAAATGCAAGGCAAAGGCGTTTACTGTTAGGAAAAAGATTTTTAAACTTTTCCAGCAAAGCCGCATTATCCTTTGAGAAGATTGTATATCATTCGGACTTGCTTATCTTCTTGGTGAGGGAGTGTATGAAGATTTAGGAGAGGCAAAAAGTTGGTTTGCAAAAGCAATAAGATTATACAATAATGATGAGGCTTAATGGTTGTTAGGTGCGACATATCTAAGTGAAGGAAATGAAGAAAAAGCAATAGAATTATTTAAGCATTCTGCAAAACTTGGAAATGCAGATGCACAGGAATCTCTTGGGAAGTGTTATGAAGTCGGACTTGAATATTAATATAAAAATTTGAAATTAGGAATTGCTTGTCTGAAAAGAAATTTAACTCGTGCCTATATATATTATAAAATGGCTGCAGATCAAGGTTTGGCAAGTGCTCAAAATCATGTTGGGATAATGTTTTTAACGGCATTCAAGGCGGATGTGTGATAATGAGCCTAATCCATAGTAAAATGCTAAAATGCTACAAAAAATTATGCCTATCAATGGAATTTCTTGACATTTTATAATTCGTATAGTATAATTATAACTGGAAAATTGACGTTTTTGTATCTCACAGATGAAGATACTCTAAGAAAAAAATAAAGCTGTTCTGATGATAAACAGCCTTATTTTAAGGCAATAACGTACAAAACTTTTAAGTGTTCTTTGTGCGCTGTTGTCTTAATATAAATACAATGTTGGAGGAGTTCTATGAAAAAACACATGCTTTTCATTTTTTTCTTATGCTTGATGATGATATTATGCACCGGCTGTTCTAAGCATGTGCAATCAAGTGAAAATGATTCATATATGGACGTAAAAAGCAGAGCCTTATCTTCCGAAGAGCTTTATCCGCCGCTTGATATTGAAAAAAAGCTTTTAATGGACGAAAATGGCTGCAAAGTATACATTCCATATATTACCGATGAAAAATACAGCGATGTTAATAATAAAATCGAATCATTTATTACAGAACGCATTGATGGAGTAATGGAAACAGGCTGGGACGACAAATTTTATATTAATATTGATTATGAGATAAGCTATAATCAAAATGAGATATTAAGTTTCTATTTTTTGGAGGAGTCATTTATAGGTTGGCGTTCACATGAATTTTTAACCGGAATAAACATTGATATGCAAAGTGGAGAACTGATTCCAATTACAGATTTAATTGATGTTGATGAAGCTTTTTTGGATGAATTGTTTTCTTACAGAGGCGATAAGTACGGGCGTGAAGAATACATATCAGGTTATCTTATGGAGAATTATGAAAAAGATAAACTTTTAGAAATGATAAAGAATGAGACAGGCGTCAGCTATTATTTTTCAAATAATTATATCTATGTAAGCTTCCCTTTGACACAGGCTTTGACCTTTCATATGGAATTTGGGGTGAAGTGGGAACATGAAAGATTGTCACAGTGAATTTTTAAATTTGTAAATACTTTAAGTATGATTTTGAAAATATCGAACAAGAAATAAAATAATAAATCATTGGCGATTGTTGTTATTTTTATAGATTATACAATTTATTAACAGAATTTAAGCTTATACAAATAGTTGTTTTGTGCAAAAACACCTTTGACATAATATAAAAAAGATGTTATACTAAATATGATGTGTAGCCTTTGGCGTAAGTCCAGTCAATGAGCTGCATACTTCTCAGAATAATAATTGCGTGCGGCTCAGAAGGCTGCACGCATTTTTTATAAAGAGAGGTATAGCAATGAAAAACTCAAGACAAAACAAAATGGAAGTCATGCCTGTCAGAAAGCTGCTGCTTTCAATGGGGATACCAATGATAATTTCAATGGTTTTACAGGCCGTTTACAACATTGTTGACAGCGCATTTGTATCGAATATGCCAGTCGACGGAGAAGTTGCATTGAATGCACTGACTCTTGCATTTCCGCTTCAGATACTTATGGTGGCTGTGGGAATCGGCACCGGTGTAGGAGCAAATGTTCTTGTGGCAAAAAGTCTTGGCATGAAAGACAGCGAACATGCTGGAAAGGCTGCAGGAAATGCGGTATTTCTTGCGCTGGTGATATATGCGGCTTTTCTTATATTCGGAATATGCGGGGCAGGCACATATATACGTTCACAGACTTCAAATACAGAAATAGCCGCAATGGGAACAGACTATCTGAGTATATGCTGTATTTTCTCATTTGGCATGTCATTTTTTGCAGTGTACGAAAAGCTTCTTCAATCTACAGGACATTCAATGTGTTCTACAATTGCCCAGATAATGGGCGCTGTTACCAATATAATTCTTGACCCTATATTGATTTACGGTTGGTTGGGACTGCCTGAAATGGGCGTAAAGGGTGCGGCATATGCAACGGTGATTGGGCAAATAGTTTCATTTGCGGCAGCGCTTATATTTCACCTGAAAGTAAATACGGCTATTAAAAATAAGTTCTGCTATTTCAAGCCATCGTTGAATGTTATAAAGGATATTTACTCAATAGGACTTCCGGCAATTATTTCTCAGGCGCTTATTTCGGTTATGACCTATGGACTGAATCTGATTTTCGGCGGCATCAGTGAAGCGATGGTTACGGCGTATGGTCTGTATTATAAGATACAACAGTTTTTGCTGTTTGCCGCATTCGGAATGCGTGACGCAATTATGCCGGTTACAGCCTTTAGCTTTGGTATGAAGGATAAAACCAGAATTCGTGACGGTGTAAAATACGGACATATCTACACTGCTGTGATCATGCTTGTGGGATTGATCGCTATAGAAATTTTTGCAGTTCCCTTTTCGGATATATTCGGACTGTCAGGCGAAACACAGGAACTTTTTGTAAGCTCTATGAGAATAATTTCTCTCAGCTTTGTATTTGCAGGTGTAAATATTGCTTTTCAGGGAATATTTCAGGCTATGGAAGGTGGTATGGAATCACTGGTAATATCCCTGTGCCGTCAGATAATATTTATATTTCCCTTTGCATTGATTTTTGCGGAAATTGCAAAATCAGACTTTGCTATGAGCTGGATATCATGGATAACTTTTCCTATAGCTGAAATATTTACGGCAGTTATCGCAGTATGGCTTTTTAAAAGAATATGGAATAAGAACGGAAAAAAACTTTCTATTCCTCTTGACAAATAAGAAGAAATATGTTAAAATAACAACGTTACGTAACATAGTTATATCCAAGCCGGGAGGTGCTGTGAATGAAATCCGACAGTGAAACCAAGGAAAAACTTTTAAAAAGCGCAAAAAAAGAATTTCTTGAAAATGGATATATGAAAGCCTCTCTGCGAAAAATTTGTGCTGACGCAGGGGTCACAACGGGAGCTTTGTACTTTTTCTTTGAGGGCAAGGAGGATTTGTTTGCGGCTATTGTAAAATCTCCCCTTGACACTCTGACCGAGCTGCTGAAGAAACACTTCTCAGATGATGTATCTGTTATGTCCGCACCAGGATTTATGGAGAAGTTTTCTATTGAAACCGACAAGGAGCATGATTCTCTCGGTACAACGCTTGTGCATCATATTTATCAGAATTATGATGCTTTTATGCTGCTGTTGACCAAAGCGCAGGGTTCAAAATTTGAAAGCTGTGTGGATGGACTTGTGGAGCTTATAGAAAAAAGTTATAAGGAAATGGCAGACAGAATGGCAGCTCAGAATCCTGATTGTCAGGTTAATGAATATATGCGCCACTGGTTTGCCCATATGAATGTTGACGCATTTATCCACCTTCTGACCCATGAATCGGACGAACAAAAGGCTATCGGTCATATGGGACAAATCATGGATTATCTGGTGAAGGGCTGGATGGAAATGATTCTTATACAGGAAAAAGAAAGTGCAAGTAAATAAATGTATTTTGCCGTGCAGAAGCGGCATTTTACATAACGCATTTATAACAATGTTATGTTTATACTATCAGCTGCTAAGGCAGTTTAAATTCTGAAATTGAGTTAGCTTGTTACAGCTGCGAGTTAGCCAATTCTAACTAAGGAGGAGTATTTATGTTTATTAAAATCAGCGGCATTAAAAAACACTTTGGCGAAGGCGAAAGCCGTGTTGAAGTGCTCAAAGGCATTGATGCTGAAATCGAAAAAGGAGAGATATGCGTATTGCTGGGACCATCGGGTTCAGGTAAGTCCACACTGCTGAATATTATCGGCGGTATTGACAATGCCGACAGTGGATATATACAGATAGGCGGAGAAAAAACCGAGGATATGAACGAAAAAGCGCTGACTCTTTACCGTAGGGAGCATCTGGGATATATCTTTCAGATGTATAATCTGATTCCCAATCTGAACATCAAGGAAAATGTGGAGATCGGCGCATACCTCAGCAGCAATCCGTTAGATGTAGATGAACTCCTGAAAGTTCTTGGACTTTATGAACACAGGCATAAGCTTCCGAACCAACTTTCAGGTGGACAGCAGCAGAGAACAGCAATCGGACGTGCCATTGTAAAAAATCCTGATATTCTCCTTTGCGATGAGCCTACGGGCGCACTTGATTATAATACATCAAAAGAAATTTTAAAGCTTATCGAAGAGCTGAATAAGAAGTACGGGAGTACAGTTATTATGGTAACCCACAATGATGCGATAAAAAATATGGCAGACAGAGTAATCAAGCTGCGTGACGGTGTAATAAGAAAAAATTATAAGAACGAAACTAAAATAACAGCGTCAGAGCTTGACTGGTAAGGAGGCAGACTATGAAAAATCCTCTTAATAAACGAATTTTCAGGGCGATAAAGGGAGAAGCCGGAAAATATTTAGTTATATTTCTTTTTATGACGGCTCTTGTGGGAGTTGTTTCTGGATTTCTCATTGCAGGTGAAAGTCTGAAAACAGCCTATGACCTGAGCTTTGAAAAATATAATGTTGAGGACGGAAATTTTGAGCTTGCAGAAAAGGCGGACAGCAATATTATCAGCTCTATCGAAGAAGAATCAGTAACGCTTTATGAAAATTTTTATGTTGAAGAAGATACCGACGGCTTTGAAAGTACGCTGCGTATTTTTTCCAACAGAAAAGATGTGAACCAGGAGTGTCTTTTAAGCGGCACTATGCCGGAAGCAGAAAACGAGATCGTCTTAGACCGTCTGTATGCAAAAAATAATGATATGTCTGTTGGGGACAGCTTTAGTGTGGCAGGAAAATCGCTGAAAGTAACGGGGATAGTTGCTTTGCCCGATTATTCCGCATTGTTTCAGAATAATACTGATTTTATGTTTGACAACATAAAATTCGGCGTATCGGTAATGACTGATGACGGCTTTGCAGAGATAGGCGATAATATTCATTACAGCTATTCATGGAAATATGATACGCCTCCTGCCGATCCCAATGGAAAAGAAGCCAAAGATATGGCAGAGGACTTTATGAAATCCATAAGTACAAAAGCACCTTTGATCAATTTTATCCCTCGTTTTTCTTCCAATGCAATCAAATTCGCCGGTGAAGATTTAGGCGGAGACAGGGTAATGGTTTTGACGCTGATGTATATTCTTATCGTCATAATCGCTTTTGTCTTTGCAATAACAACAAGCAATACTATCAGTCGTGAAGCAAATGTTATTGGAACGCTCAGAGCTTCGGGATATACGAAATTGGAATTGATACGCCACTATATGACGCCTCCGCTGATAGTCCTTTTAATTGCCGCTATTGTAGGAAATATTCTTGGATATACGCTATTTAAAAATGTTATGGTTGCTCAGTATCTTGGAAGCTATAGTCTGGTTTCTTATAAAACATTGTGGAATGCCACTGCATTTATTGAAACGACTGTAGTTCCCATCGTGATAATGACTTTGATAAATTTCTTTATGCTGGTAAGAGCATTCAGTCTTTCGCCGCTGAAATTTATCAGACGTGATTTAAAAAGGCGTCAGAAGAAAAAAGCCTTTAAGCTTAATACCAAAATAAAAATCATGACACGTTTCAAGCTGAGGGTCATTTTTCAGAATATACCAAACTACATAACAATTTTTGTGGGCATTCTTTTTTCGGGAATTATCCTTGTTTTCGGAACAATGTTCGGACCTCTTCTTGATAATGTTGAGGAAGAAACACTTGCCAATATGATAGCGTCACATCAATATATTCTGAAAATGCCGACAGAAACAGAAAATGCGGATGCCGAGAAATATTGTATCAGCAGTCTGAAAACAACAGGCAATGACTTTACAGAAGATATTTCCATATACGGAATAGTCGATAACAGCAAATATATCACCGCCGATCTCAGTGGAGGAAAAGTATATATTTCAAGTGCTTATTCCGACAAGTACGGACTTAAAAAAGGCGATACTTTTACAATGAAGGAAGAATTTGATGATAAAACCCATCGTCTGAATATTGACGGAATATATGATAATCCTGCAACGCTGGCGATTTTTGTGAGCAGAAATAAATTTAATGAGATGTTTGGGAATGAAGCTGATTATTACAGCGGATATTTATCCGATCAGGAAATCGCTGATATTGATGAAAACCTTATTTCCGCTGAAATTACTGAGAACGATTATACAAAATCTTCTCGTCAGCTCAAGCAATCTATGGGTAATATGATGGTCATATTCTGGATACTGGGTGTTGCTGTTTTCATGCTTGTAATTTATCTGCTTGCTAAAATTATTATAGAAAAGAATGCACAATCGATTTCCATGACTAAAATTCTCGGCTACAATAAAAAAGAAATAGACAGAATATATATTCATACTACAACTATAGTTACGATACTTTCGCTTATTGTAAGTCTGCCCTTGATCGATGTGGCGTTAAATTGGATATGGCATCAGATGATGTCAGAATTTACCGGATGGATACCATGTGTTATTCAGTGGGACATATATCTAAAGGTGGTCGTTATCGGTATTGTTACCTACGCACTGGTAGTGCTGCTGCTCAGAAGACAGACTGACAGAGTTTCACTGTCAGACGCATTGAAAAATGTGGAGTAGTAATTTTTAAGCAATATTTTCTCATATCCGGCAAATATTGCTCCCCAAATTAACTCTTGAAGATTTTAATTTGGGGGGCAATAAAAACTGTCGGATATGAAAAAATTTCAAAAAACACTTGACAAAACTCTTTAAACATGATATACTATATACAGTTAGCAAGCGCTAACTGTAGTCGGAGCAAATTCGATGTTTTTAATACGCATCAGTTAGTTACAACTAACCACATGAAAGGTGAGAATATGTCAAAAAAAGAATGCAGGACCTTTGGACAGAAATTAGCGATGTATACGGCGCCGACACTATTGGGAATAAAGTGCGGAAGCCTTGT
Source organism: uncultured Ruminococcus sp. (assembly GCA_947178195.1). GTDB lineage: Bacteria > Bacillota > Clostridia > Oscillospirales > Ruminococcaceae > Porcipelethomonas. Next base: position 2,013 of record CAMWXM010000067.1, on the reverse strand, counting down.
GTCACTTTCCAAATCGGAATTTGACTTACATACGCATATCAAGATATTCAATAACAGGGCCTCCGAAAAAGAATTGAAGATCAGAAAGCTTTATGACTACAAGGAACGTTCGCTTCTGCTGATTTACAATGAAAAGCTGATGCAGAAACGTCTTGCAGATGATGAAGTAAAGGGACTGCTTTCTTATTTTGGCTATTCCGCTGATTTTTCAGCAGAGGAGTATTTAAACCGTCTTGGCGTAAGATTATCTGAAAATGAGACATTTCCCCATGAGATCGGTATTTTTCTGGATTATCCTCTGGAGGATGTGATAGGGTTTATGGAAAATAAGGGTGAAAATTACAAGCTGTGCGGCTGCTGGAAGGTGTATGGAAATGCGGAAAAGGCAAAACGCACATTTGTGAATTATGAGAAGTGTAGAAAATTTCTCTGTAATAAACTGAATCAGGGCGTTGATATATATCAGGCGCTGAAAATATATTAAAGGAGGACATATACTATGAAAAATGCAGTAATATATTGGAGCGGCACCGGTAATACTGAAATGATGGCAAAGGCTATCGCAGAAGGTGCAGAAGCAGAATTGTTTGAGGTTTCTGGATTCAGCGGAAATATTGCCGATTATGATAAGCTCGCTTTCGGCTGTCCGGCAATGGGCGCAGAGGTTCTGGAAGAGAACGAATTTGAGCCTTTCTTTTCATCAATTGAGGGTTCTCTTTCAGGCAAGACTGTGGCGCTTTTCGGTTCTTACGGTTGGGGCGACGGTGAATGGATGCACAGTTGGGAAGAACGTGTAAAGGCAGATGGAGCGATTCTTTTCAGCGGTGAAGGACTTATGGTAAACGAAGCGCCATCTGATGACGATCTTGCAAAATGCAGACAATTCGGAGAAAATCTGGTTAAGTAATCACTTACTCTCCTTTCAGCATGACCGCTGTGCAGTTTAAAGCATGGCGGTCATTTTAATGAAATAAAATCCAGCCTGTCATTGAGCAGACAGGCTGGATTATTTTTTTGTAGCACTATAGGGCACCTCTAAATTATCTTGATGCAAGATATATTGCAATTGCCGCAGCATCTCTTATATTTCTTTTTCCATCATCGTTATAATCCGCCCATATTGGTATATCGTCATAAAGTCCCTTAGCACACGCTATTGATATAAATGCTGCGTCTCTTATGTTAAACTTGCCGTCATCATTAGCATCGCCCTTTATATGAAACGGCTTTTCGCCTAAGCTTTCAAATTTATATTTGTATTTATTTGCAAATTGCTGAGCTGTTGAATTATCATAGCCACAAACAGTACCATTAAAATAGTAGGCATTATTATCGTACCCATTATTGATCGTTTTTTCAGAAGAATAAATATCACAATAAGGATTTAATATTGTTATTTTTGCTAAATTCGTACAACCTTCAAAGGCATAATTTTCAATTGCTGTTACACTATCCGGTATTTCTATGTTTGTTATATTTACGCAGCCGCTGAATGCCCACTCTTCAATTGATGTTACACTTTTTGGTATTTTTACATTTGTAAGATTCTCGCAAAGCACAAATGCGTCATCACCTATTGATATTACGCTGTCCGGTATAGAATATTCAATATCTTTTTTTGCTTCAGGGTATTGTACTAATCTTGTTTTATTTTTATTAAATAGTACTCCGTCAATACTGCTGTATTTTTCGTTATCATTTGATACGTTTATACTGGTCAAACTTGTACAGCGAAAAAATGCCCTATCTCCGATTGATGTTACACTGCCAGGTATATCTATACTTTTTAAACTTGTACACCATTCAAACACATCATCTCCGATTGACGTTACACTGTTCGATATCTCTATATTTGTTAAACTTGTACACATTGGAAATGCTGATTTTTTAATCGACGTCAAACTGTTCGGAAGCTTTATATCTGTTAAATTCTGGCAAAATGCAAACGCATTAATTCCTATTGATGTTACAGGTAAATTATCAATTTTATCGGGAATTGTTATTTTTTCTGCT
>CAMWXM010000066.1 GCA_947178195.1 uncultured Ruminococcus sp. | reverse complement strand
AATGTCAATACATACTTAACACTTTCGTATGTATGCACAAAATATATTTTAAAAATCACTAAATAATATACAATATTGCCAAACAAATAACATACTTCATAATATTTATTTGAGGAGCCAACGAAAAGATTACGAAAACTTTACGAAAATACAGGTTTTATTTAATGATGATATATACTTAAAGAGTCACTAATTAAATAACTAATGATGACTTATTGAAAGCAAAGCTTTGAAGAATATTTTTTTATTGCAGAGAATATTATTAATAAAAAAGGACGTGTTATAATGAAAAGAAAGATATTTATGGTATTTATTATTATTTTTCTGCTGTGCTCATGTGGTAAAAACAAGGACAGTAATAATAATTATAACGATAACAGCGGTGATATTTCTCTCAATGAACAGACTGTCGAGCAGCTGAGGCTAAATGACGAAAATAATTCTGTAGATTACATACCTTTAAATTATGATAAACAGAAATCAGTATGGTTCACCATGATGGATTATGAAAAAATGTTGAACGACAAAACTGAGTCAGAATTTACCGGCGATATTATAAAAATAATGGAGAAAATAAAAAATACAGGATTTAATACCATTTATGTTCATATCCGTCCATACAACGATGCATATTACAAATCAGATATTTTTCCACCATCGGTCAATTGTCCCGAATCCTTTGACCCGTTTGAAATAATTATCAATAAAGCTCATGAGCAGAATTTATCGGTACACGGCTGGATAAACCCTTTGCGTTGCCAGACGGATAATGAAATAAAAAGTCTGGATAAAAAATATAAAATAAAAAGCTGGTATAACGACAGCGAAAAAAATGGAAGCTACATCTGTAATATTAATAACAGATGGTATCTAAATCCTGCATATGAAGAGGTAAGAGAGTATATATCCGACGGCGTTAAGGAAATTGTTGAAAATTATAATGTTGATGGCATTCATATTGACGATTATTTTTATCCTGATCAGGACGAAGGTTTTGATAAAAAAGCTTTTGAAAGTTCCGGCGAATCTGATTTGCAGCAATGGCGTATAAATAATATTGATCTGATGATAAAAGGAATATACAGCGCTGTAAAAGAAGCTGATAGTGAAATACTTTTCGGAATAAGTCCCCAGGGAAATATGTATATAGATAAGAATGTTCTTTATGCAGATGTACAAAAATGGTGTTCCGAAGAAGGCTTCTGTGACTATATCGTACCGCAGATATATTATGGATTTAAAAATGAAAATCTGCCCTTTGAGCAGACGGTAACAGATTGGAAGGCTGAAAATACATGTGATAAGGTAAATCTCATAATCGGGATATGTACTTATAAAATAGGAAAAGAGGATAAATGGGCTGGCAGCGGAAAGGACGAATGGAAAAATGACAAAAACATACCGTCAAGACAAGCAAAATTTGTTTTGGAAAATAACTGCGGTATAGCAGTTTACAGTATAGAAACGCTTTTTGATAAAAAAAATGCCGAAGAACTAAAATTATTATCAGAGACATTAAATCAGGGGGATATATGAGAAGAAAATTTTTCAGAACCGTTAAAGGTAAAAAATACTATGGGATTATAACGGCTGTTTCCTGGGGAGTGTTTACCATAATCACTCTTGTATGCGTATGCGGAATATGCATGACAAAGTTTGATATTCCCGATGCTGCTCTTTATGCTGTATCCTGCTTTTCGCTTGGCATGGGTGGCTATATATCAGGCTATGTATGCGGAAAAATAAAACGCCGTGAAGGCATAGTCTCAGGACTTAAATGTGGCTTACTGCTATGGGGAATAATCTCTGTTTTCGGAATAGTCTATATGCGTGGATTTTCAGTTCCGGTTTTATTAAGAGATATCCTTTTTTTGTGTGTTCCGTCAATTGCCGGCGGAATTTATGGCGTTAATAAAAAAAATTATCGTCCGCCTTATAATTGAAATAAGGGTTGATGAAAGATTTTGTGTAAGTGAGTTTCAATAATATTCGACTTAACAATCGATTGAGCAATAAAATAAAAAGCTCTCAGATGATTTATAAAACCATTTGAGAGCTTTTTATTTTGGTGACCCGTACGGGAATTGAACCCATGATTCCGCCGTGAAAGGGCGGTGTCTTAACCTCTTGACCAACGGGCCTAAAATGGTAGCGGCAGTAGGATTTGAACCAACGACCAATCGGGTATGAACCGAGTACTCTAGCCAACTGAGCTATGCCGCCATTTATTGTCGAAATAGTCGTTATTTTGTTACCGCTTCATGCGACTATATTATTATACTACAGCTTTTCAAAAAAGTCAATAGAAATTTTGAATTTTTTTCGATTTGTAATATTTAGATAAAATCTAATATTTTTTTTGTATCTAATTGTCAAAATACAATAGTAAATTTAACTTTTGTTGAAATATTGTTTTTTAAATAATTTTAAATTAACTATTTATCAGATAATTTTCACACTTTTAACACTTAAATCATCTTATTCACATTGATTTTTTTTTTTACATATGATATAATGAATATTAAAGCAATGTTGCATAAAAAAATCGGTATTGCCATAAAATAATCCGAAAATCAAGAATATTTTTATTATAAAAAATATGAAAGGAGAGATTTGTTTTATAACAAATCAAATGATCATATGTGCGGGATAGTAGGTTACGTTGGTAAAAATGAATGTACGGATATTCTTATCGATTCATTGTCAAAGCTTGAATACAGAGGCTATGACTCGGCCGGTATTGCCGTTTTTGACAGCGGTGAGATCAAGGTCGCAAAATCAAAGGGAAGATTAGCCGATCTTGTGGAAAAAATGAAAACAGAAGGAAAAATAAAAGGACACGCCGGAATAGGTCATACAAGATGGGCTACTCATGGCGAACCATCGGATATTAATTCTCATCCTCATAGCGGAAAAAGAGTTACCATAGTGCATAACGGCATTATAGAAAATTATAAACAGATAAAGGATTTTCTGATTTCTCAGAATCGGGAATTTTTAAGCGAGACTGATACGGAAGTGGTTGCACAGCTCCTTGATTATTACTATGAAGGCGATCCACTTGACGCTATTATAAAAGTTATGCGTGAAATAAGAGGTTCTTTTGCGCTTGGAATAGTATTTGCTGATTTTGCAGATACCGTTTATGCTGTAAGGCGTGAAAGTCCGCTTATTGTCGGTGTGGGAGAAAATGAAAGCTTCATAGCTTCAGATGTTCCGGCAATACTTAAATATACAAAAAATTATTATCTGCTGGAGCATGATGAAATTTCCGTACTGAATAAAGACGGTGTTAAGTTTTATAATCTCCATAAAAAAGAAATTAAGCTCGAGCTTAAAACCGCTGATTGGGATATGGACGCTGCTGAGAAAAACGGATTTGAGCATTTTATGCTCAAAGAGATACACGAACAGCCTACGGCAATAAGAACCACCATAACTCCCAGAATAGTTGATGGACTTCCAAATCTTGAGGAATGCGGTATTACTCCTGAAGCTTTGAAAAAATTCAATCGTATTCATATAGTAGCATGCGGTACTGCTATGCATGCGGGAACGGTAGGAAAATATATTATAGAAAAGTTGGCAAGAGTTCCTGTTATAGTGGATATAGCCTCTGAGTTCAGATACAGAGATCCGCTTTTAGATGAAAATGATTTAGTCATTATTATTTCACAATCGGGAGAAACAGCCGACAGTCTTGCGGCATTGAGACTTTCCAAAGAAATCGGCGCTAAAACACTGGCTATCGTCAACGCAAAGGGAAGCTCTATTGCCAGAGAAGCGGATATGCTTATCTATACCCATGCTGGTCCTGAAATAGCCGTTGCTTCGACAAAAGCATATATGGTCCAGATTGCCGTAATGTATCTGCTGGCGTTTGAACTGGCTTATGCAGTCGGAAAAATAGATATAGATGAATGCAGAAGATTGACTTCTCTTTTAAGTTCTACTCCCGATATAATAGAAAATATTCTTGAACATAAGGAACATACTCAGTATATAGCATCCTCGCTTATTACAGCCGACAGTCTTCTTTATATAGGAAGAGGTCTTGATTATGCTTTAAGTATGGAAGGCTCGTTAAAGCTTAAAGAAATATCATATATTCATTCTGAAAGCTATGCAGCAGGAGAATTAAAACACGGCACTATTTCTCTTATTTCTGACGGTATGCCTGTTATTGCAGTAGCAACTCAGAAAAGTTTATTTGAAAAAACAGTAAGTAATATCAAGGAAGTAAAGGCAAGGGGCGCTAAGGTTATCATGGTCTGCCGTGATTCCTATGATCCGGAAAAGGATATTGCGGATTATAAATTCGGACTTCCCGATATAGACGATATAATAATGCCGATGATAGCAGTTGTTCCATTACAGTTAATTGCTTATTATACTTCTGTTTTAAGAGGAAATGATGTTGATAAGCCACGTAATCTTGCAAAATCAGTGACAGTTGAATAAAGAGGTAAATAAGATGAAGGTAAAAAAAATTGCCGCTTTGATTGCGGCGTCAATGCTTTGTTTATTTAATATTGGTTTTGTTTATGCGGAAGAAACTGAAAACAGCTCTTCCGCCCAACAAGAAACAAAAATAAGTGAAGATTCTCTCTGGCAGTATACTATACAGACCAACGAAGAAACAAATGAAGAATATGCTACTATTGAAAAATATCTGGGTCATGATAAAGAAATTACTATCCCTGAGGAAATTGATGGAAATATCGTACAGGAACTTGGTAAATATGCTTTCTATGAAAATGTTGAAATAACCAAAGTCACCATTTCAAAAAATATTACAGATTTCGGAGATTTTCCATTTTTCGGCTGTTCGTCTTTAAAAGAGTTTGAAGTAAATAGCGAAAATGAAATATACGAATCAATAGACGGAGTACTTTTTGGGGAAAATGCACAGCTATTTGTCTGTTATCCTCCTGCAAAGTCTGAAACGGAATATACTATTCCTGACGGAGTATTATATTTAAATCCTGCCGCTTTTGCATGTTGTACAAATCTGAAAAAAATAAATTTTCCTGACAGCCTTGAAAAAATCGAACTTTATTGCTTTGCTGAATGCACTTCGCTCAATGATGTTGTAATTCCTGAAAAAGTTGATGAAATAGGCAATTTTAATTTTACCGGCTGCACTGCCCTTAAAAATATCACTCTTCCTGACGAAATGACCAGAATAGGCGACGGCGCATTTTATTCCTGTACGGCTCTTGATTCAATAACCTTTCCGACCTATCTTACGGAAATAGGTCAATGCGCATTTGTTTCCACCGGACTTAAAGAAATTGAGATTCCGGCTACTGTAATTGATATAGGTTACAGCGCATTTGGATTTACAACCGACCAGTCCGGCCAGCTTGTTGCGATGGACGGCTTTATTGTAAAAGGTGTAGAAGGGAGTATTGCTCAGAAATATTGTGCTGAAGAGGGCAACGAAAATATAACATTTGAAGCTGTAGAAAACAAAACGACTCAGACTACTGAAAGCAAAAACAATACGAAAAAAAATAATGGTATCAAACCTGGAGTTATAATAGGAATAATGCTATGCTTCGCTGTAGCTATAGTTCTTCCAGTTTCAGGCGTTTTTATAGCAAAAAGAAAAAAATCAAAAAAAGAGGAATAGAAGAATAAGGGAACGGTATATGAAAAGATTTTTTAGATTATTAATTGCCGCAGCTTTTACACTTTCAGTATTTTCTGTCAATATTAATGCTGCTGCTGAAGAAAGTAACGATAATACATTTAGCGATAATATACTTACATATGAAAAAATCGGAGAAGGAAATGTAAAAATAATCCAATGCGAAAAAATGGTGACTTCTTTGAATATTTCTGATAAAATAGACGGTTATAATATAGTAAGTATAGAAGATGGAGCTTTTTCGGGTATGGAATCTCTTGAAGAAGTAACTATCAATGATAATATTGAAAGCATTGGACAAGGTGTATTTTTTGGATGCACTTCTCTTAAAAAAATAAGGTGGCCATCAACGGTAGATACTATTCCGTCTAATACTTTTTCTTATTGCAGCTCGTTAAGTGAGATTGAGAATTTTGATAAAGTAAAAACCATAAGCGAGTATGCCTTTGAATATTGCAATTTACCAGGTGATTTTACAATTCCGGAGGGAGTTGAAGAAATTAAAAGCTTTGGGTTTTATTACTGCCAAGGAATTGAAAATATAAGCCTGCCCGGATCGCTTACAAATATCGATTATCTTGCTTTTATGGGTTCAGGAGACCTGAAAAGTTTTGATGTTTCTGCAAACAATAAAAATTATAGTGCTGACAATGGAATATTATATAATAAAGAAGGTACGGTTCTTATAAGCTATCCAGCAGGAAAAAGCGAAGGTTCTTTTACCGTTCCCGATAATGTCAGCAGTCTGTATTACGGAGCATTTTTCGGAAATTCATATCTTACCGAAATAAATCTTACTGAAAATATCAATAGTCTGGATACAGCGGTATTCGCCAGCTGTACCGCCCTTGAAAAAATAGATATACCTGAAAGTATACTTTATCTTCCAGACAGTATTTTCAGCGATTGTACATCACTCTGGAATGTAAAGCTACCAGATAGTCTTCAGACTATCGGTCCAAATGCATTTTTCGGATGTGATAAATTAAAATCTATAGATATTCCCGACAGCGTAACTAATATAGATGAGTATGCTTTGGGTTATTATGATGATGAGGAACAAAATATTCTTACTTATGATGATTTTGTTATAAATGCAAATTCTGATACGGGGGCGGCAGATTATGCCGATGAATATGATATTGAAATAAATTATCTCGATGGAAATAATAATATGACAAAAATATTGATTGTCTTGGGTATTGGCATTGTCGTAATTTCAGCAGTAATTATTATTTTTGTAAAATTAAAGAAAAATAAAGATAAAAATGAATAAAAAATATTTTTAATCATTTTGTTGATATTTAAGGGTACACTTTCACTTGTAAAGCGTACCCTCTTTTTATAGCAAATTTACTATATGATCAAGACATTGTGTCTCTGTAAGCAAATCCACATTAGACAAACTGTATTATGCATATACTTTTTTAAGCGCCGCAAAAGATTTCGGCGGTATTGTCTTAAAGAATTTTTAAGAATTGGAGTGGTTTGTATGGGACTCACGTCGGATTCAACAGGAAAAAGACTAAGCAGTAATGAAAAGCTCAGAAAAAAAGAAGATGAATATTTAATTGCACTTGCGGGAAATCCGAATGTAGGAAAATCAACAGTTTTTAACGCTCTTACCGGCATGAAGCAGCATACCGGAAACTGGGCGGGAAAGACTGTATCAAACGCTATGGGACGCTGTGAATTTGAAAACAAAAAATTTCTTCTTGCAGATATTCCTGGGACATATTCCTTAATGGCGCAGTCTGCCGAAGAAGAGGCTGCCAGAGATTTTATATGCTTTGAAAACCCTGATGCAGTTATTGTTGTATGCGACGCCTCATGTCTTGAACGTAATCTTAATCTTGTTTTGCAGATACTTGAAATAACTGATAATGTAATAGTATGCGTAAATCTGATGGATGAAGCAAAGAAAAAGAAAATTTACCCGGATATTGCCGCTTTGTCAGATATATTAGGCGTTTCTGTGGTGGGAACTGCGGCAAGAAGCGGCGAGGGTCTTGACCGGCTGATGAAAGCAGTATCGGATACCATAGAAAAAAAGAATAACAATCCTTTTAAACCGGTATATGATAATATTTTAGAAGAAGAAGGGTCAAAAATTTCTGAGGCAATAAAAGAATCTGTGGGAGATAATATATCTGTGCCGCTGCGCTGGACAGCTTTAAGATTTCTTGAAAAGAATGAAAAAGCAATAAACAGGATAAATCAGCATCTGAATATGCAGCTGGATTCGGAAATTTTCGGTACGCTCAATAGAACGGCTGAACGGCTTGCACGTAGCGACTGGAATCCCCAGAGGGTCAGCGACAGTATAGCAGGTGTTATAATAAAAAATGCTGAAGAAATTGCTGGACAGACTGTGGTCCGTGAAAGTACGGAGGAAGCAGTTGACAGAAAAATCGATAGAATACTTACCGGAAAAATTCTGGGAATACCCATAATGGTCGGAATTTTAGGTATAATTTTCTGGCTTACTGCCGTAGGCGCTAATTACCCCTCTGAGCTTCTTTCCAAAGGGCTTTTTTATCTGGGCGACAGGCTTTACGATTTTCTCGAATATGTTGGCTGTAATGAAACAATAAGAGATATGGCTGTAAACGGAGTTTATAAGGTACTTGCATGGGTCGTTTCGGTAATGCTTCCGCCTATGGCTATTTTCTTTCCGCTATTTACATTGCTTGAGGATCTGGGCTATCTGCCGAGAGCGGCATTTAATCTTGACAGGCTTTTTCATCGCTGCGGTGCATGCGGAAAGCAATCCCTTACTATGGCTATGGGATTCGGTTGCAATGCGGCAGGAGTTACCGGTTGCAGAATAATTGATTCCCCGAGAGAACGTCTTATCGCTGTTCTTACCAATAATTTTGTACCCTGCAACGGACGGTTTCCCACGCTTATATCATTAATATCCATATTTTTTACATCTACTCTCACTGGCGCTTTGCGTTCGGGAATTTCAGCTCTTATACTTTTAGGATTTATTATTTTTGCGGCGGGAGTCACTTTTATTGTATCATGGATATTGTCCAAAACGTTTTTAAAAGGAACGCCTTCCATGTTTACACTTGAGCTTCCGCCATACCGCCGTCCTCAGATAGGCAAGGTGATAGTACGCTCAATTTTTGACCGGACAATTTTTGTTCTCGGAAGAGCCTGTGCAGTTGCCGCTCCTGCCGGATTGATAATATGGCTATTGGCAAATTTAAAAATTGGAAATGCCACATTGCTTGTACATATCTCGGAATTTTTAGACCCATTGGGACATATACTTGGAATGGACGGGGTTATCCTGATGGGATTTATTCTTGGATTCCCGGCTAATGAAATCGTTCTTCCTATAATTTTAATGTGCTATATGTCGTCGGGAACAATAGTCGAAGTCTCTGATATGCAGATTTTAAAAGGTATTCTTACGGATAACGGCTGGAATATCGTGACTGCACTCTGTATGCTTTGCTTTACAATTTTTCACTTTCCATGTTCTACTACCTGCATCACCATTAAAAAGGAAACAGGAAGTCTGAAGCAGACTGCTGCTGCAATAGCTTTACCCACTGTTATAGGTATAGTTATTTGTTTTATTATTTCCACGATATCAAAGATTTGCGGCATATAAAACTGAAATTTGTGAAAAAGAAACATTTTTTAAAATTATTCAATGTTTAAAATAAAAAAATATATAATTTTTTGTCAAAAGTGCTTGAATATTATATGCTTTTATGTTATAATATATGAAAAGCATTTATTTTAAGCGACTTTCGCTTGTTCCTATTTTATGGAACGGCCGCAAAGAATGCGCAGTTAATTGTAAACGGCTATTTTGCAGTTGACAAAACAATATAAAATATCAAAGGAGTATAAATATGAAATTTGGTTTTTTTGACGACGCTAAAAAGGAATATGTCATCACTTCCCCTAAAACGCCGTATCCTTGGATAAACTACCTCGGAACTCAGGAATTTTTCTCGCTGATCTCAAACACAGCCGGAGGATATCACTTCTATAAGGACGCAAGACTCAGACGAATCACACGTTATCGCTATAATAACGTACCTGTTGATATGGGCGGACGTTACTTCTATATCAATGATAACGATACGGTCTGGTCGCCAGGATGGGCGCCTGTTAAAACTGACCTTGACAGCTATGAATGCCGTCATGGTATGGGCTATACTATTATAAAAGGCGCAAAAAATAATATTTCTGCTGAAGTGACATTCTTTGTTCCACAAAATTATAACGGCGAAATTCAGAAAATGGTTCTCAAAAATGAAGGCAATGAAGCTAAAACAATAAAGCTTTTCTCATTGGCTGAATGGTGTCTCTGGAACGCACAGGACGATTCCACTAACTTCCAGAGAAACTTTAATACGGGTGAGGTTGAGATAGAGGGTTCGACCCTTTTCCATAAAACCGAATACAAGGAAAGAAGAAATCATTTTGCTTTCTATACAGTTAATGCCGATATTGATGGCTATGATTGTGACAGAGAAAGCTTCTTGGGACTTTACAACGGCTTTGAAAATCCACAGGCAGTAGCTGACGGTAAGGCTTCAAATTCCGTAGCTGACGGCTGGTCGCCTATCGCTTCACACTATATGGAGATTACTCTTGCACCGGGTGAAGCTAAGGAACTGGTATTTATTCTCGGCTATGTTGAAAATCCTGTTGAAGAAAAATTCAATGCCGACGGTTCTATGAATAAATCTAAGGCTTATGAAATGATAGAAAAGTTCAATACAATTGAAAAGGTTGACGCAGGTCTTGCTGAACTCAAGGCTATGTGGGAGGCTCTTCTTTCGAAATATATCGTCAATACTCCTGACGACAAGATGAACAGAATGGTAAACATCTGGAATCAGTATCAGTGTATGGTAACATTTAATATGTCACGTTCCGCTTCTTATTTTGAAAGCGGTATCGGCAGAGGTATGGGCTTCCGTGATTCCAACCAGGATCTTCTCGGATTTGTTCATCAGATTCCTGAAAGAGCAAGAGAAAGACTTATCGACCTTGCTTCTACTCAGTTTGAGGACGGCGGTTGCTATCACCAGTATCAGCCTCTTACCAAAAAGGGCAACGATGAGATCGGCGGCGATTTCTCAGATGATCCGCTGTGGATGATACTTTCTGTTGCAGCATATATTAAGGAAACAGGCGATTACGGCATTCTTGATGAACAAGTTCCATACGACAACGATCCGGCTAAGGCTCAGACTATGATGCATCACTTAAAGCAGTCATTCTATCATGTTGCTGAAAACGTAGGTCCTCATGGACTTCCTCTTGCAATGAGAGCTGACTGGAACGACTGTATTAATTTAAGCTGTTTCTCGGCTGAACCAGGCGAATCTTTCCAAACATCTACTTCTCCGAAATACGGCGAAGATAAATACAGTAAGGTTGCGGAATCAGTAATGGTTGCAGCACTCTTTACCTATGCGGGACCTAATTATGTTGAGCTTTGCAGACATGCAGGAGACGAAGAGGAGGCTGATAAGGCTCAGGCTGAAATTGACAAGATGAAGAAAAATATTATGGAGCACGGCTTTGACGGAGAATGGTTTATCAGAGCTTATGACGATTTCGGCAAGAAGATGGGTTCTAAGGAATGCGAAGAAGGCAAGATATTTATTGAACCTCAGGGATTTGCAGTTATGGGCGGCGTAGGTAAGGAAACAGGCGCTGACATCAAGGCTCTTGAAAGTGTTGACAAGTATCTCAACAGTGAGCATGGTCTTGTTCTTAACAATCCGGCATTTACTAAGTATTATATTGAATATGGTGAAATTTCCACATATCCGGCAGGCTATAAGGAAAATGCAGGTATTTTCTGTCATAACAATGCATGGATAATTTGTGCTGAAGCTTTTGTGGGACACGGAGATAAGGCATTTGAATATTATTCAAAAATTGCACCTGCATACAGAGAAGAAAAATATTCTGATCTCCACAGAACTGAACCTTATGTTTACTGCCAGATGATTGCCGGTAAGGACGCTAAACGTCACGGTGAAGCTAAAAACAGCTGGCTTACAGGTACTGCTGCATGGAACTTTGTTGCTGTTTCACAGTATATTCTTGGTGTTCAGCCTGACTGGAACGGACTTAAAATTGATCCGAGTATTCCATCAGCATGGGACGGCTTTACTGCTAACAGACAGTTCAGAGGATCTGAATATGCTGTTACCATTAAGAATCCTGACCATGTTTCAAAAGGCGTTAAATCAGTTACTGTTGACGGAAATGCAATCGAAGGCAACGTTCTTCCTGTATTTAATGACGGTAAAACTCATAATGTTGAAGTTATAATGGGTTGATAAATTCAGCTATAATAAAGGCGGATAGATAAGCTATCCGCCTGTTTTTTGTGTAAAGAAAACCCCCAGTTTTACTGGGGGTTCAAAAAAGCTTTAGCTATGAGAAGAAAAAATAAGACCTCCTGTGATAAAATAAATTAAGGTCTGCCAACCTAACGAAAAAAATCAAAGGAGGTATTGTTGCCTGACACGCAAAATACAAAAAAATCCCGTTTTAAGAAGATTAATTGTTTCTTAAAACGGGATTAAAATTTTATTTTATAAACTTAAGAATATAAGCAATAACATCAACAGTCCAACCATGCCAATTCTGACTAAGCCACA
>CAMWXM010000065.1 GCA_947178195.1 uncultured Ruminococcus sp. | reverse complement strand
TCAGAGCACTGATATACGGAAAAATCAATTAAAAAGGAGTCTGATAAGAATGAAACTAAAAACAAAAATTATATCTTTTGTTACTTCCTGCTTGGTCGCAGCTTCAGCGGCAACGGCTATAGTCGGCACAATGCCGGTTTCCTATGCAGATAATTCAAAAGATATATCCAACACATATGATTGGGGAACGGTCGAAATTGGCGGCGGCGGTTTTGTTTCAGGAATTGTGACAGGACAAAAAGAAATGTATCTTAGAACAGACGTTGGCGGAGCTTATAAGTATAATTATGAAAGCAAAGAATGGGAACAGCTTTTTGGCTTTATCAATGAAGCTGATAAAGGACTTTTAAGCGTTAAAGGTATGGCTATCGACCCTAACGATGACGATACTGTTTATTTCCTTTGCGGCTGCGCTTATTTTTCAGGTGCAAGAACAGAGGTTATTAAAACAACCGACGGCTGTAAAACATTTGAAAGAATTGATGTTACCAATTTAATTCAGGTTCACGGTAACGGCGACGGAAGAGAATGTTCTGAACCTATTGCAATAGACCCTGATAATACGGATACGATATATGCAGGCGGCGATGTTGCTTCCGGCAGTTCCGCACTTATTAAATCCACAGACGGCGGTAAAACTTGGAGTCCTGTAAAGGGTTATGATGATTTAGGACATTATAAGTATACCGTAAACTGGCCTTTCTGGGATAATCATCCTGTAAGAGCGGCAACAACAGAAGCTGAACAGGGATATGCACAGCAAAACGGCGTTGCGTCTATTCACATTGAAGGTGGCAAGGTTTATGTAGGTACGTCTGTCGTAGGTGAAGCAAATATTCATGTTGCCGATGTTGACAAGGATGTATTTACCGAACTTAGCGCAGACCTTCCAACAGAAAATTACCCTGTAACAATAAGTAGCGATAATAACGGAAATATCTTTTTCACCTATATTGCAGGTCTTGCATTTTCAGGTGGTGCAGGCGGAGCCTATAAATACAATATAGCAAGCGGAAAGGTAACTAATATTTCACCTGTAGAAAATGCAATTGGTATGATAACAGTTGACAAAAAAGACCCAAATAAGCTGTTTGCAAGAACTTGCGGCGTATGGTCAGATCAGTGGTATGAAGAAGAATGGACTGACGGAAGTATCGGTTGGGGCGATCATTTCTTCAGATCTACAGACGGCGGCGCTACATGGGAGGATATCACTCCCGGTCAAGGTGAAACTATCTACGACGAAAAAGGCTCTCATAAGGAATTCGTATCACTCCCTATTGATACAAACGGTTATGACTGGATCTATGGTAAAGCTTGCCACTGGGGAAGCGGCATATTGATAGATCCGAGAAATCCTGATAAAATTTTAATGACATCAGGAAACGGTGTGTTTGCCTGCGATAATGCATGGGCAGAAAAGGGCGTTCAGTTTTATTTTGACCCTTCCGGAGTAGAAGAGGTTGTTGCTTTGGATATGGTTTCAGTTCCGGGTGGTGCAGCTTATTCCGCTATCGGCGACTATGACGGATTTGTTCATGAAGATGTTGACAAAATTCCTCTTCAGCATCAACCTAACATGGGTTCAACAAGCGTTATTGCTTATTGTTCACAAAATCCTGATGTTATGGTAAGATTTGCTGAACATGACTCTAAGGGATATTACTCAACCGATGCCGGCAAGAGCTGGACAGAAATGAAGGATTCCGGCGGAAGCGGCGGCAAAGGCGATATTGCGAAAATCGATGATGACACATATAGAATTTTCCACACATCAGCATCAGGCGTTTCTTATTCTGATGACTTTGGTGATACATGGTCAAAGAGTTCAGGAACAGTTGGAACTAAGGATTTCGGCATTTTAGTTGATAAGGAAGATAACAGTGTTGTTTATGCATATACTGCAAAATATAATGAATACTGGGCAAGCGACATGACAAAAAAAGAACCAACTTTAGACGATGCACAGTATGACTTTATGATAAGTACCGACGGCGGTAAAACATTTACAAATCAGATTATCTGTGCATACGACCAGTGCGATGTTGCAAACAGACTTGCATATCTTGGAAAAGATAACGTTATTGCGGCAGCCGGCTGGAATGGTTTGTATCAAATTACAAACGGTGCTAAAACTGTTGAAAAGCTTGATGTTTTCTATTGTAAGACGGTAGCTTACGGTGCGCCTGAAAAGGAAGGCGGAGTAAATACATTATTCATGTACGGCAAACCTCAGGACAGCGACCCTGAAGGCATCTATCGTTCAACAGACGCAGGTAAAACATGGGTTTGCATTAATACCGACCATCTTTACGGCGGAACAGGTAACGGAAACTTCTTAGTGGGCGATATGAATGAATTCGGTATGGTTTATATGTCAACAGTAGGCTGTGGTATTGTTTACGGAAGACTTTCAGATTCTCCAAGACCTCCAAAACCAACAGAAGCAACTACAGAAAAGCCAACAGATAAGCCGACAGAGGCTACCACAGAAAAACCGACAGATAAACCAACAGAAGCAACTACAGAAACACCGGCAACAGGTGCGACTGAAACACTTCCGACAGGCGACATCAAGGATCTCATATACGGCGATGTAAACCTTGACGGAGCAGTTACAGGTGCAGATACTGTAAAGCTTGCTAAATATATGCTTTCCAAGGAAATATATCCACTTGGCAAGGGCGATGAAGAATCGGAGCTCAAGGCTAAGCTTCAGGCTGACGTTAAGAAAGACGGTTCACTTGCAACCTCAGATACAATGCGACTTAACGAGTACAACCTGAAAAATATTACAAAAGACGTACTTGGCACTCCGTGATAAATAAAGAAAGCTCCCTTTGAGGGAGTTTTCTTTTTACCAATTAAATTATAAAACTGTCAGATCAGCGAGCTTTATTAGTAGTTGACGATACGGCAGAAGAGTCTGAGCCGTTAAGAGCCGAGCCTGCGTCATCAACAATTTTTTCACCTTCGGATACAAGATCATCAACGACGTTTCCAGCATCGGTTACAATTTCCTCAATCACATTATTGCTGCTTGAGGTATCATTATAATTTGTATGATTATTATTTGTTCTTGCTTCAGAAGCCTTTTCGGCTTCGGAGCTGTTGTTTTTGTCATTGCCGCATGCTGTAAGGCCGCAGCAAACAAGAGTCATACCTAAAATCACAGACAAAATTTTTTTCATTGATATCATTCCTTTCAAATATGATTTGCACTGCTTGTGATATTGCAATACAAAATTATTTTTACCCGAAAATAATATTTTATCCGTGAAAAAACATTAAAGCAATTTGAAATTGTTGTATTATGGAATTATTTTCTAAGATTACCATGAAAACCTTTCAACATTTTAATTTTGGAAAAACAACGTAAATACGCTGGTTTTATTTGTAAAATAAAAATATAAAAAATCTTTCAACACCGAATTCAACACGATGTTGAAAAATCAAATATCACAATAGAATTGTTAATACTGTTACAAAGGACTGTTATTTATTGACAATTCACAACTATCAATATATAATAGGTATATACAAATCAACAACTTATGGTTTTGAAAGGAAAATTATTATGAATGAATTTATTACACCGCCGGAGCATGTTGAATTTAAGGCTAAAAAGCTTTTTGGAGAATGCGGAAAAATAATTAACGGTTCTATTGCATATATTTCCTTAAACGGCGGCGGGCCGACAACAAAGCATACCCACGAGCATAATCATTTGTTTATCGTTACTCAGGGAGAAGCAAAAATATTATTGGATAACGAAACAGTCATTGTTAAGAAAAATGAAAGCTTTTTGGTAAATGGTAAAATTCCGCACTCTGTTTGGAATAATTGCGATGAAGAAACTGTTATGATCGGAATATCGGTGATATGATATGGGATGTATACTGGAGTTTCTATTTGAATTTATAGTTGAACTTTTTGGCACTATAATAATCGAGGGCATAGGAGGATATTTTAAAAAATTAAAAAGAATAAGGAGAATAAAAAGAAAAAAGAAGGAGAAATGACATTACATATTTTGTCGAGCTTCAAGTTATCTGACTATACAGCTTTTCTACAAATAAAAATCTTAAAGACAGTGTTCATATTTTTCATATTCCAAATAATAAACTGCTTAATATATGTTGTTAGTATTGAAAAAGTTGTTGGTTGAGTTAGGAGAAATATCAATGGAGTACTTGGCTGTTTTTGTAGAACATAATATTGATGAATTAGCGAATCTTTTTATTATGGAGTTAGATGAAATGAGAAACCAAATAAGAGTTGTCGAAAAATATTATAATGGTATAGTTGGATATGCGGATAAAAATTTTGAAGTAAATGGTGCATTTTTAGCAACAGATATATATCCTACTATTGAAGAATTAAATAATATGGACGAATGCATTGAAAAAAAATATCTAAACAAAAATTTGAAAAAATCTGGGAAAATGCAAAAATTCAAATTAATAATTCAAGGTAATTAACAAAATTTTGTTATTGTTAACAAGTCTATCAAAAATAAAAATCAATATTAGTAAACAAAACTTGTTGTTTTTAAATTATACATCTTAAAATATTTATTTTTGGAATTCAACACAGAAAAAATAGGTGATATTGTGAACAGAAAAGAAATTATTGAAATGATGAATTGGAATCAAAATGAAACAATTCAAATGAATGCTATAAACTTAGCAAAAGAAGATGATAATTTAGAATATTGGATTCAACCAGATCATTACAAATATTCCTGGGAAAATTGCGCTAAGGTCGTAATTAGTAAAAACGATCAAGTTCTTTCTAAACATTTAATTAAGATTTTAGAATGGTTAAAAGATATAAATTGGCCAGGAGCATTATCAATTTTAGAAAGATTAAAGCAATTTGAATCTGAATTGCTAAAAAAAGATTTAGAAAAAACAATCTTGATAGCTAATAAACAGCATGATATTGAATGGCTTTCAAGTTTATCTGAATTATGGGAAGTAAAAAAAATTAGAAATGTATTGGAGGAGTCAGTGAAAAATATATTAAAAAACGCATATAATAGATTTCATTAAACAAATAATGTATCACTATGATATTTTGTTCCGACGGCAAAAAAGCGGCAGTTCTGATTGTTGTTCCGTTTATATTTGTATTTGCTATTAATAACAAATGATAATATGACCCGAAAATGACGTGTATGCGTTATTTTCGGGTTTTGTTTTTACCGGAAGGCATGATTTGTCCGCTATAGAGTACGTTATCAGATCGTTTATAATGAAATTATCTATAAAAACTTGCAACGTGAATATTTTTGTGGTATAATAGACGTAGAGTATTTATTATATCATCTAAAAGGTCTTTTGCTCGTTCCTTATAGGATAACCGCAAAAGATGCGTAATTATATAGAAGT
Organism: uncultured Ruminococcus sp.; assembly: GCA_947178195.1. GTDB lineage: Bacteria > Bacillota > Clostridia > Oscillospirales > Ruminococcaceae > Porcipelethomonas. Next base: position 7,053 of record CAMWXM010000065.1, on the reverse strand, counting down.
ATACGATGGTTATCAAATTTATATTTTAAGGAGTAATTTTAAAATGGACGAAAATCTTTTTCCACTTCCCTTTAATCTTCATCTTGCATTGATATGCATTGCGTTTATATTCTTTATCTTTCAATATTCAAGAAAAAAACGTGCGTATCAGATAATTATGGCTGTTTCATTTCCGACTACCCTTCTTTTATATCTCAATGAAAGCAATACATGGCGTTATTGCGTAGGAATCATTGAGCTGTGTCTTTTGATTGCTGCCATCGTTTCAACGATTATTGACAGGATCAAAAGAAAAAAGCTGAAAAATGCTGAGACTGAAACAGAGGCGAATGTGCAGTCATGAAAATATGCATTCTTGATTGGACTACCGTTACATCGGGAGATATAAGCTCTCATATATTTGAACAGTTCGGCGATGTTGAATGCTTTGAGCTTTGCAGTAACGAGCTTGCAGCAGAGCAGATAGGTAATGCGGATATGGTTTTGTGCAACAAGGTAATGATAACCGATGAGGTAATAAGAAAATGCCCGAATCTTAAATATATCGGACTTTTCGCAACTGGCTATAATAATATAGACCTTAATAGTGCGGAAAAGCATGGTATTACCGTTTGCAATGCCGGCAGCTATTCGACCTATGCCGTTGCGCAGCAGACCTTTTCATATATTCTTCATTACTGTAATAAAATATCTCAATATGACGAATTTGTTAAAAACGGCGGCTGGATAAATTCCAGAAGCTTTTCGGCATTCCCTTTAAGGACAACTGAGCTTTTTGATAAGACTCTTTCTGTTATAGGATATGGAAGCATCGGAAGGGCTGTGGCAAAAATCGCAGAGTGCTTTGGCATGAGGGTTATTGTAAATACCCGTACTCAGCCTGAAAACTGCCCATATAAACTTGTTTCCTTGAAAGAAGCCTTTGAACATGCGGATTTTTTAACAGTTCACTGTCCTCTTACTGAGCAGACAGCTGAAATTATAAATGCTGAAACGCTTTCTTATATGAAAAAAAACTCGGTTATAATAAATACGGCAAGAGGCGGGATTGTAAACGAAGTTGCTCTTGCTGATGCATTGAATAATGAAAATATAGCAGGAGCATATCTTGATGTACTTGTAAACGAGCCTATGTCGGCGGATACACCGCTGAAAAACGCTAAAAACTGTATCATAACTCCACATACTGCATGGGCTCCTCTTGAAACAAGAATGAGACTTATAGATATAGTATGCGACAACATAAAAGCCTATCTTGACGGCAAATCTCAGAATCGAATAATCTGATTTAGGGTGACTCCTAAAATTCCGAAAGGACAAAATTAAAATGCTTAATATATCTGGAAAAAAAAGAATTGTTATAAAGCTTGGCACTTCTACTCTTGCTCATAAGACAGGCAAGCTTAATATAAGAAGAATGAGCAACCTTGTGAAGGTTTTAAGCGATCTTCAGAATTCGGGAAAAGAAATTATAATAGTATCCTCGGGAGCGATGGGTCTTGGCGTGGGTAAACTCGGACTTAGAAAGCGACCGGAAGATACGCCTACAAGACAGGCGGCAGCGGCAGTGGGACAATGCGAACTTATGTACCTTTATGATAATTTATTTGATGAATATGGCATTACGGTTGCACAGATACTTCTTACAAAAACGATTATCGAAACAGAGCGGCAGAAAAATGTTGAAAATACCCTTGAAAAGCTTATTGAAATGGGAGTTATCCCTATTGTAAACGAAAACGATACTGTTGCTATTGACGAGCTGGAGTTGGAAATCGGCGAAAACGATTCACTTTCGGCAATGGTTGCAAAGCTTGCAAAGGCTGATCTGTTGGTTATTTTGTCGGATATTGATGGACTTTACGATAGTGATCCCCATAAAAATCCTAATGCAAAGCTTATACCTATGGTGACGGAAATAGATAATAAAATCGAAAAAATTGCCGGCGGAGCAGGAAGCGATCTGGGAACAGGCGGAATGGCTACTAAAATAAACGCTGCAAAGATTGCCAATGAAGCTGGAATAGACATGATAATTATGAACGGTAATAATCCTGATAAGCTTTACGGACTTTTTGAAAATGATGAAACGGGAACTATTTTCATATCCCATTAATATTTGAAATATGGAGGTTTTTTATGACATACGTTGAAAAATTAGGCGCTAACGCTAAAAATGCGGAATATTTTGCAGCGTCCGCTTCTTCAAAAACTAAAAATGACGCTCTTAAAGCAATTGCTGACGCCCTTGTTAAAAGCACCGATAAAATAATTGAAGCAAATAATATCGATCTTGAAAACGCTGTAAAAAACGGTATGTCTGCTTCAATGCAGGACAGGCTGAAGCTTGATGAAAACAGAATTAAGGATATTGCGGCGGGAGTTTTAAAGCTCGTTGAAGCGGAGGATCTTATCGGCTCGATAGATTACGGAGTTGTCCGCCCTAATGGACTGAGAATCTGTAAAACAAGAGTTCCGCTGGGGGTTATCGGCATTATTTTTGAATCACGTCCTAATGTTACTGTGGATGCAGCGACTCTTTGCCTTAAAGCAGGAAATGCGGTTATTCTTAAAGGAGGCAAGGAAGCTATAAATTCAAATAAATGCTTAGCTGAAATTATGAGAAATGCAGTTGAGTCTGTGGGACTTTCCAAAGACGTTATCCAGCTTATCGAGGATACTTCAAGAGAGACCACTACTGAGTTGATGAAGCTTAATCAGTATCTGGACGTTCTTATCCCAAGAGGGGGAGCAGGCCTTATTAAGGCAGTGGTAAGTCAGGCGACTGTACCGGTTATTGAAACGGGTACTGGAAACTGTCATGTATATGTGGACGCTTCTGCCGATATAAACATGGCTGCGGACATTGTAAATAACGGAAAAACTCAGCGTCCGTCGGTATGCAATGCTGTTGAAAGTCTGCTGGTGCATAAGGATATTGCGAAGGAAGCTCTTCCTGCAATAAAAGCAAAGCTTGACGAACACAAGGTGGAGATAAGAGGCTGCGAGCAGACTGCCGCTATTTTAGGTGACTCTGTGATACCTGCAACAGAAGAAGATTATGCTACGGAATTTTTAGATTATATTATTTCTGTAAAGGTAGTAGATTCTGTTGACCAGGCTATTGCTGATATCAGAAAATATTCTACTGGACATTCCGAAACTATCGTTACAAAGTCTCTTGAAAATGCTGAAAAATTCCAGAGAGAGGTGGATTCGGCTGCGGTTTATGTAAACGCTTCTACAAGATTTACTGATGGCGGCGAGTACGGCTTCGGAGCAGAAATAGGAATTTCTACTCAGAAGCTTCATGCAAGAGGCCCTATGGGACTCAGGGAACTGACGACTGTTAAATATCTTATAAACGGAAACGGACAGATACGATAAAACAATCGCATAAAGACCGTCAAAGAATCCCAATGCGTATAATAAAGCACAATCTTTGTTTGGGATTGTTTAAGCGTGAAGGAGTGAGCCGATGGATATACTGGAAGAAATCGACGAAACTATCAATGAAAAAAAAGGCAAGTGGAATTATACACCCATGAGGGAAAAAAGCGAAACAGATGCTCTTATAGACGAGTTACTGAAGGAGTTTTCGTCAGAGGAAAGACCGTCTATTAAGCCGCTTAAATCATATTCCGATGAGTATAATAAAAAAACGGAAATGGAAGAACGCAGGGAATTTGAAGGCTCTGCGTCTGTGTCACCAACTGATTATAAATCGGAAATAAAGCCCGTGCTTGAGCCTGGGCCTGAGCTTGAACCTGAGCCTGGACCTGAACTGGAGCTTGAATTAGAGCCTGAAATTGCTTCTGAGTCCGAGTCGGAGCAAGTGAAATTCGAAGCCTATAAGCCGGAGGAAAACGAGGCGACTCAGATATTTTCAAGAGAAGATATTGCAAAATATGAAAGCGAAAACGGATTTGACCAACCGACTGAAAGCGGCGGATATGATGAATACAACGGTTCGCAAAATGATAATTACAGCGGATATGGCGACGGTGGATTTGACGATGATTATTATGATGAAAACGATTTTGAAAAGGACTGTGATAAAATCCAGACGGACGAGCTTGACGACGAAGAATATGCGGAATTTGAGGAATTTATCGAACGTCAGGATAGCGATCTTCGCATAATCAAGCCTAAGGGCAAAAAAAATAATGCTAAAACGGCTGTGAAATTGATTTGTACCGCAGTTGTGGCAGCGTTTACGATAATCGGCATTTTAAGCTCGGCTCTTTATTTACTTGAACAGGCGGAGAACGCTCCTTCCGAATCTCAGGAAAAGGAAGAATCCCTTAAAGAGGAAATAAGCAAGGTGATATATCCTTTTGTGGCTACAGATCTGGACAGCTTTGAAAGTCCGGACAAAATTGCCGACCAGGATCTTGTAAAATTGTCTCTTTGGGAAATCATCATCAGCTTAAACGGCAATATGAGTGTGTTTAAGGAAGATAGCGGAGATAAGATAATAATTCCTCATACTCAGATAGAATACGCTGCTTCAAAGCTTCTGGGATTGGATAAAAAAATCGAACCCTGCGATATAAAATACGCCGGCGTTGAGATTCATTACGATAAGGACAAAAAAGGTTATATAATTCCCGAAAATCCTGATATTTATACCTTTTACCCCCAGGTAACAAGCGTAAAAGAAGAGGACGGAGTTTATACCGTCGGCGTTGAGTGTTTCAGCGAATCTCCTAAATGGGCGGAAAGCAAAAAGGAGTCGCCGATAAAAAAAGTGGCATTTACTCTGAAAAAAACTTCGGATTATTATAATATTTTAGCCGCATGGGTTATTTCATAATTTAACAGACAGTTCATTAGTACCATCCTGTCTTAGGCATTGCCTTAAAATAAAACTTGGACAATTACGCAGGGTACGAATGTTGATTCGTACCCTTTTTTGGGGAGATAAATATGTACTATTTAAAAACAGAAGCGTCCTTTGACAGCGCCCACTTTTTGTATGGCTATGAAGGAAAATGCAGTAATATTCATGGGCACAGGTGGAAAATAGAGGTTACTGTGGGCAGTAAATCTTTACAGGAAAGCGGAAATCAGATGGGCATGATAATGGATTTTTCAGACCTGAAAAGAGAAGTAAAGGCTATTGCCGACCATTACGACCATGCTCTTATTTTTGAAAAGAATACCCTTAAAAGCGATACTTTAAGCTGCCTGAAGCGTGACGGCTTCAGATTGATCGAAATACCCTTTCGACCTACGGCGGAAAATTTGTCAAAGTATTTTTATATGCTCCTTAAAGAAAAGAACTGCCGGATAAGCAACGTTTCAGTCTACGAAACGCCGAATAACTGCGCTGTGTATGAGGAAGATTGATATGTCTGTATTTTTTAATATTGCCGAAAAATTCATAAGCATAAACGGCGAGGGGGTAAAGGCAGGTCAGACTGCAGTATTCATAAGATTTACCGGCTGTAATTTATGCTGTTCATATTGCGATACAAAATGGGCGAATGAAAAAAACGCTCCTTATGAAAAAATGACCGCAGAGAAGATTGTCGATTACATTAAAAGTACCGGAATAAAAAATGTTACCCTTACCGGCGGCGAGCCACTTATTCAAGATAATATAAAGCTTCTTCTGGAGCTTATTGCAAAAGAAAAGGAACTTTGCTGCGAAATTGAAACAAACGGTTCGGTAGATTTAAAGCGCTTTTCAGACATAGTAAACCGACCTTCCTTTACTATGGATTATAAACTTCCGTCAAGCGGTATGGAAGAATATATGCTGACAGAAAATTTTAAATTGCTGACGCTCAGAGATACCGTAAAATTTGTGTCGGGAAGTCATGAGGATTTGAACCGTGCAAAGGAAATTATGGATAAATTTGAACTTTATGGCAGAGTCAACCTTTATATAAGCCCTGTTTTCGGCAGTATCCAGCCTGTTAAAATAGTAAAATTCATGACGAAAAATAAAATGAATGATGTAAATTTACAGCTCCAGATGCACAAAATTATCTGGGACGCTGACATGAAAGGTGTTTAAAAATGATAGATAAACAAGCTATAAAGGAACATGTAAGAGGGATACTTATCGCTTTAGGAGACGACCCGGATCGTGAGGGACTTGCTGAAACGCCCGAACGTGTTGCTAATATGTACGAGGAAATGTTCGATGGAATGAACTACACCAACCAGGATATTGCGGAAATGTTCAGCAAGACCTTTGATATAAAAAGTCAGAGTACGGATATGGTTATTGTCAGGGATATAGAAATATTTTCTCACTGTGAGCATCACCTTTCTCTTATGTACGATATGAAAGTATCGGTTGCGTATCTCCCGAAAGGAAAGGTTCTGGGACTTTCAAAGGTTGCCAGAATAGCTGACCTTGCGGCAAAAAGATTGCAGCTTCAGGAAAGGATAGGCTCAGATATAGCGGATATTATCGCTATTGCAGCATGTACTGAGGACGTTGCGGTATATATTGAGGGCAAGCATTCCTGTATGTCATCAAGAGGTATAAAAAAAAGCAGCTCGCTGACGCAGTCCTCCACCTTGCGTGGAAGATTCAGAGACGATATGGCATTGCAAAGCAGATTTTATATGCAGCTGAAAGGATAAATTTATGAGAGCTCTTGTTTTATTCAGCGGCGGACTGGACAGTACCACTTGTCTTGCTATCGCCATTTCAAAATACGGAAGAGAAAATGTTACTGCGCTTTCCATAACCTATGGTCAGAAGCATCATAAGGAAATAGAAGCCGCAGAGAAAATTGCACAGTATTATAATATAGAAAAAATTGATCTGGACATTTCGCTTATATTCAAATTTTCCGATTGTTCTTTGTTGGAATCCTCCGATGAAAAAATCCCCCATGAATCCTATGAAAAACAACTGAAAAAAACAGGCGGTTCGCCTGTTTCTACATATGTGCCGTTCAGGAATGGACTTTTTCTCTCCTCGGCAGCGGCAATTGCTATTTCAAAAGGTTGCGGCGTTATTTATTATGGCGCACATGCTGACGATGCGTCAGGAAACGATTATCCTGATTGCTCTCAGGTATTCAATAA
>CAMWXM010000064.1 GCA_947178195.1 uncultured Ruminococcus sp. | reverse complement strand
TCAATATATTCATTATAATTTATAGTACTATAAATTACTCTATTTGTCAAGTGAAAGAAAAAATTTTTTTCATACTTGACAAGTACTATAAATTATAGTATAATGAGTAATGCGGCGCAAATACTATAATTTATAGTACTATAAAATATATTGATTGTAAGGTGAAAGGAGCAAATAATGAACAGTCAAAGTAAAAAAATGGAACTGCTCGGCAGTGTATCCGTACCTAAAGCACTTTTGGCAATGGGCATTCCGACTATGATTGGTATGTTAGTCAATGCTTTCTATAATCTCGTGGATGCTTATTTTGTGGGCGGTTTGGGAGAGAGCCAGATGGGGGCAATCTCTGTAGTTTATCCTCTCGGACAGGTCGTTGTTGGTCTTGGTTTGTTATTCGGTAACGGTGCTGCCTCCTATATTTCCAGATTGTTAGGTCGTGGGGATAAGGAAAATGCGAATAAAGTGGCAAGTACCGCTTTATACAGCAGCGTATCAGTAGGAGCAGTCATCATTATTCTTTCAATGGTATTCCTGCAACCTATATTAAAACTTTTGGGGGCAACAGACAGTATCCTGCCTTATGCTACCATATATGCAGGCATCTATATTATTTCCTGTATCTTCAATGTGTTCAATGTCACTATGAATAATATCGTGACAAGTGAGGGAGCTGCCAAAACAACTATGTGTGCCCTATTGACGGGTGCAGTCCTCAATATCGCCTTAGACCCGTTATTCATTTATGTATTTGATTTAGGCGTGGCAGGAGCAGCAATAGCAACAGCAATCTCACAAGTAGTTTCAACCTGTGTTTATTTGACCTATATTCTGCGAAAGAAAAGCGTTTTTCATTTTCGGATTAAGGATTGCACATACTCAAAGGAAATTATGTCTGAAATATTCAAAATCGGTATTCCCACATTAGTATTCCAGATATTGACAAGCCTTTCCATTTCTTTAATCAATAACGCCGCAGGTGATTACGGCGATTCAGCTATTGCAGGCATGGGTGTTGTTACCCGCCTTATTTCAATGGGTAGCTTATCTGTATTTGGATTTATTAAAGGCTTTCAGCCCATTGCAGGGTACAGCTATGGGGCAAAAAAATTTGACCGCTTGCGTGAAGCGATTAAAACTTCCGTCCTTTGGTCTACGGCTTTTTGTGTGATTTTCGGTGTAATACTAGCTCTGTTACCTACGGCTATCGTTTCGCAGTTTACAAAAGGCGATGCTGAGATGATTCGCATAGGAGCAGCATCTTTAAGAGCAAACGGCATCACCATTATACTTTTTGGATTTTACACGGTCTATTCCTCTTTATTCCTTGCTTTGGGAAAAGGCAAAGAAGGCTTTATCCTCGGAGCTTGCAGACAGGGGATTTGCTTTATTCCTGTTATTCTGTTTCTCCCAATGGTCTGGGGACTTAACGGAATTTTGTATGCTCAGCCGATTGCCGATGTGCTATCAGCAATCATAACGGTATTTATGGCAATACCACTTCATAAAAAGCTGAACGAAATGCAGAAACAAATCCTACAATAAGTACAGACAACATAAAATGAATATGATTTCCATCTAAAAACAGAGCCGATGAGCTGTGAGACATCTCACAAGTTCATCGGCTCTGCGTCTGTGCGTCTGGCTCTTTGATGACAGTTATTTGTAAATTCTTTACTTCAATCAAACTTTCTTGTCTACACTTTGGACAGTAAAGAGGATAGTTTTTCAAAACCGTATCCTCTCTAATTCTATCACGGGTTTTATTTCCGCAGACAGGACAGCGTATCCACTCTGTTCTATTGTTTATATACATAAGATACCTCACTGATAACACCATCAAAGTAAACAAAATCCCCATCGGGATAATTCCAAACAGCTTGAAATCTCGTAGGATATTTAATGCCATTTTCGGAAAGCTGATAATTACTACAAAGAGCAGACCACGGTATATATTCTATGCTACCGTCTGTTCCTGTTGCGGCTCTGTCGTTTGTAGTAAAAGAAATCATTTCATATTGTTCATTGAAAGTGAAAATACCGCTTGCCGTTTGTCCGCCATAAGTGATTGTTGCCCGTACTTCAAAATCGCTTATTTCCTCGAAAGTAATATAGTCCTGCAACAGAATGGTAGGGGCGAATAAACTTTCCGCAAGAAAAGTAGCAAGGCAAGCCTTATCCATATCTGCCCCAGTCTGGTCGAATAGGGTAAAAGCTTTTGCAATTACGCCTTTCATGCCACCAGTTCCGTTTTGATAGTAGTCATACCCCTCAAAAGGAATACCAAACATACTGCTGTCAATGAGTGCCATTCTGCAAGGTTCGTTGATAAAATTGTACTGCGTATAGTCGATTGTCAAAGTTGGGCGATCTTTACCCTGTGAAAAATCAACATTGTGGTATTCCATTTTCAGATAGGACATTTTCTGTGTTCCTATATATCCGCAGTTTTCAATGTATCGTTGAATAGCAGTCGGCAAATGTGAAAAATCGTTATCGGCAAATACTTCATTGTTAACGGATAACTGGTTTTCAGCCAAAAGAGCTGCTATATCATTTTGAAACTGCTTTTTGACAGGTGAATATGAAATGTTAAGCCATATCATCAATACACCAACTAAAACAAGCAATACGCCTATTGCAATAAACATTTTTCTTTTCCTCACTTTCTTCATCAGCTCAATTCCTCCGCATATTTTTCTACCCGTTCCATGCCTGCATATAATTTAGCGTATAAGTGGAATAACTGCCCAATTTCTTCCTCACTAAAATCTGCAAATAGCAATTTTAGAGACTGCAAATGCCGTTCTCCCATTTCTACGGCATATTCATTTACTTTGTCTGTCAATTCAATACGGACAGAATTATTACCACCTAATAACAAACGGACAAATCCCTTCTTTTTAAGAGCTAACGCCAACTTTTTAATATTCTGTCTTGAACAGCCCATAAGATTCCCCACATTTGTCAATGTTCGTGGCTCTGGACAACACTCTGTCATAGCAAGTAGTAGCCATTGCTTCATAGAAATTTCTGTTTGAAGTTTTTCTCCTGCTGTCTGCATACGGTTTTGTAAAATAAAAATGCTTGAAAAGATTGCTTGTATCCTGTGTTCGGTATCGCAATCGTATTTTTCAAAAATATCTTCCATTTTCATCTGTCTTTCCTCCTGTAACAAGTAGTAACAAGTTTCCACTTCTAATTATAGCAACTTGTTACCTCTATGTCAAGTCCTCAGATTGGCAATTCACAAAAAAATTGCAGATGGATTTTTCACTTCCATAATGTAGATATTTTATATCCTATAGCAAGAGATTTCACATCGTTTAATTAGAAGTCACTTCTCTGTAAGACAGGCAATCAAAAAAGCCCGTGAAGCCAGAGGAATGACAAGGGAACAACTTTCTGGGATAATCGGCTATGCTCCCAGACACATTCAATCCATCGAAAATGATGTACAGTATCCAAGCATTGAGCTGTTTATCCAACTCATTACAATGTTCGATGTGTCGGTTGACGAGTACATATTCCCAAACAAAGAAGTCGAAAAAAGTTCTGTCCGCAGACGCTTAGACGCACAGCTCAACAAATTAGACGATAAAGAGCTTTCCGTCATAGAAGCAACTGTAAACGGGCTATGTAAGGCAAAAGAGTAAACAGAGGAATAAGCCCCTCTATTTTCCTTTTGCCCAATGTTAATAGTCGGGATTCCGTAACCGTATGTAGATACGCATTTGTCTACACCCGAAAAGTAACTTCAAGACTGCTTTTGTTTTATGTAAAAGCCGTGATAAACAGCCCATTCTTTTTCCTTTCTATAGCATAGTTCTAATCTTATCAAGAAAATTATAATCTGTTTTTTCACAAAAAGTTATACCATACAAATCAGCTTTTCTTGAAAGCTGATTGCTGTCGCAAGCGGACATAAGCATAAATGGAACAGAGATATTCATTTCCTTGCAAGAACGCAGTAAATCTAAGCCTGTTCCGTCCTGCATATTATAATCAGAACAAATCAGATCGACAGAAGCCGTTTTCAGCATTTCCAATGCGTTATTAACACAGGAAGATTCCAAAATCTCAAATTCCTTTCTCAACAATTTCGATAAGGCATATCTGATGGTTTTGTCATCATCAACAATTAAAATCCGTTTCAAAATAGAGCCTCGCTTTCTACTGAATCATAGATTTTCACATTTGTCACACCAACGAATAATTTTATCTATGATTTTCCAAATGCAATAAATAAGCATTGCAAATACACCTATGGGTATCAGTAATATTCCTGTAAAGATACCGCCGATACCCATTACAGCATACGCTATAAAGCTTCTGTACCACTTAGTTTTCCGCATCTTTGACCGCCAATTCGAGGCTTCCGCTGAAGTTTTCGCCTTTAAGAACAATATAATTATCGCCGGAAGAAATGGTATACTCTTTCATACCTTCCGAACTATCACTCGCAACTGAATATTCATCGTTACCTGCAATCCAATTCAGCTCCGCAGATCCAACTTCTATGGTAAGTTTATAGGTTACTTGTAGGTGATTACCATTTTCACGATTCAAAGCAGTTCCACCGAAAATGAACTCTTTTCCGTTAAACCCATTATAGGCAGCCACATAAGTACCCGTATAGGTGTCAATTCCTTCATCTTTCTCACCCTGCAAATCTTTTTCTTTCGTCAATGCGTGTTTGCTGAATGACTGAATCCAATTATCCCAGCCATCAATAAGATTATCTTTTAAGCTGCCTTTATCGTGATTTGAATCACACCCTGAAAAACAACCAATAATACTCAAGATTAAAAGAACGGATACGATTATTTTCAACTTTTTCATAATGCTTCCTCACATAAAATGCGTATTGATTATCATCCCCAAGATAACGACACTGGCAACTGCATAAAGACTGTTTACAATCAAACAGACTTTCATCAAATTGTTTTGAGCCTTTGCCTTGACATACGAGATAATGGTGAACACTTCGCTAAAAATCATAAACACAGCGTAGCAGCTAATCATAATTTCTGCGACAGGCGATTCTAAAGCCCAATCAAAAGTTCTAAGCGGAATAAGCGTCCACGGAACAAAAAGCATAATGGCGCTGACAGCAGTTAAAATTTTATTTTTCATAATAATTATCTCCTTTCAGCCTGCCCGAAACGAAGGCAGGAAATGCTTAAAGCTAAAATTGTTATAAGGGTGGCAACAGGTATCCACGGTATTAGTTCAACCTGCGCTGTGTCAAGATTAGTTGCAAGTTTTCCGTATTCCGATGTGATAATGAAAAACGGATACGAAATTGGATAAGCAAACCACACCTTTGTATTGATTATCAATACCGACGGTACAATCGAAGCAAAACCGATACCGATAGAAAAAATCGGCGTCTGAATACAAACTGATAACATCCAAAAAAATGCAATCATTGGTATTGCGGATATAAATATGAAGCCAATCTCTTTTAGTACAAACAGCGGCGGCAAGATAAAACTATAATCCTGCGTACCCGAACTGATGGCAGCGCTGATGTAGTACATGCCTGTCATCATTAAAATTTGTGTTGCCGCCAGCGTAAGCAATACAACAAACTTAGCCATACAGAGTTTTGATGTGCTGATCGGCAAGGCAAGCATTTTCAAAATGCCTTTATTTGCCTTTTCTGTTTGGCTTAAAAGAACTGTTCCGACTACCATACTTGCAGGGAACATAAACCACGCCATTCCTATAAAGCCTTGAATAAAAAAATTATTTTCCGGTAAAATTCCCTCCGCCTGCATATCAAAATTCATTTTTGCATTCAAGGTGGAAGGTATCCAAAGGATAACGGCAGCTACCGCAAAAATTAAAAGGATTTTAGAACGGCGGATTTTTTTGAATTCTACGCCAACAAGTGTTAAAAAACTCATTCAAACGACCTCCTTACCTTTACGAATATGAACTGCCCCAAACCAAGAACTGCAAGCTCTGCGATTGATGCATAGATATAATGCATTGCCTGTGTTGCATTAGTACCTGCAAACACCTGAAAGGGCATTGCAAATGGAAAGAGTGAAGGAGCAAAGCTGCTTGTAGGCAGCATAGTTGCAGTAAACACGCATACTATGCCGATTCCAAGCGATACCCACATATTCTTACAGGCTTCCGAAATAAGAAGCGACAGAATAACGCAGGGTAACATCAATAAAAATGAATACCCGAAATATTTGCACAGCTCACTCAAAAAATCGCTTCCGATTTTAAACCAATGATAAGTACAAAATGCGACTGCTCCCGCTTCAATTACAAGCACAAAAAGGCTCATAAAAATCGTTAAAACTGTTTTGCCTAAGAAAATTGAGCTTTCCCTAATGGGTAAGGACTTCATTTTTTGCATAGCATTATCGGCATATTCAGTATGATATAAAAGGCAGGTTCCGGCTACAACGAGCAGCATATTCAGCATTGTCATCATCTGCCAATTTGCGTTAAGCAGAATTTGTATTGGATTTCCCGGCAGGTTAAGATACATTTCCGAACGGACAGCCATATTGATGACAGGAACAGCCGCAGCTAAAATGCCTCCACCGAAAAATGCCGGTAAAAAACCAGTACGTTTTACTTTTTTACATTCCAAAGAAACGTTCATCGCACCGCACCTCTTTGTCTGTTATCAGCGTCAATCAAAGCAAGGAATGTATCTTCCAGATTATCCGTAGGATAGCCCTGTGAAGCTGCATTGAATTTAAGCTGGTCGAGCGTTCCCTCAAACAGCAAATGACCGTGATTCAAGATACCGATGGTATCAGCCATTAGTTCTATTTCAGATAGCAGATGCGACGATACCAAAACAGTACAGTTAAACTTCTCAGGTAAAGAACGAATCAACGTTCTAATTTCGTGGATACCGACAGGATCAAGTCCGTTTGTCGGCTCGTCTAAAATCAAAATCGGCGGCTTTCCGATCAAAGCACTTGCAAGACCTAACCTCTGTTTCATTCCAAGTGAATATTTCTTGGCAAGCCGCTTCTTAAACTGCGTCAGTCCCACAATTTCAAGGGCTTCTGCTACGGAAGATTTTGGAAGTCCTAATATTTTACGGATAATTTCGAGATTTTCTTCACCGCTTAAATTTCCGTAGAAAGCGGGAGCTTCAATAAACGATCCGATTTCTTTTAAGATTTGCACTCTTTTTTCGGAGTACATCTTTCCATCAATCGTAAATGAGCCGTCGGTGGGTTTGGTAAGTCCCAAAAACATTTTCATTGTAGTGGACTTTCCAGCGCCGTTTGGACCGAGAAAACCATAGACAGCGCCTTTTGGTACATGCAGATTTATACCCGAAACTGCGGTAAAATCAGCATATGATTTTGTTAGATTTTTAGTTTCAATGATATTCATTGTGTTTAGCTCCTTTCTTATCATCGCAAGTACATTATAACTCCTCAACCTTGTGCTAACCTTCTCATGTCCTTACATTTACCTTACATTTCATCGCACATTAGAAAATAACACATTTTTATGGTATAATAAACACATAAAGTGTTTATTATCTTTTATTTTAAAGTCCTTGCAGATACGCAAATCAAAGATTTGCTCCCTGCATATCGGACAATTATACCATAAATTTATGGTATAATTGTAAAGAAGGAGGTAGACTTAAGCGCACCACGCATAGCGTCGTTAATAAATCCAACGCCTGCTTTGTTTTCCACCTGATATGTCATTTCGTCCGTGTCGATAAACACTTCATACACACCTTCGTCAAGCACAAAGCCTTTCGGTGCTTTTGCCTCCTTTACAAAATAGCGACCGTAGAAAAGGTCGTTCATTTCATATTCTCCGATTTCTTTTTCGGTGAGTGTGCCAAGCAGTTCATCATCTTCATCAAGGTTTCCATTATCGTTGCTGTCCTTATACACTTCAAATACTGCGCCTGTCAGCTTGTTGTCGGGATATTCAGAATCAACCTTTGTCAAAGCAATATTGCCGTGGATAAACTCGTTGACAATTTCAATTTCAATGACTTGCTTGTCCTCAGAAATGACTACTGGATATACGGTATCGTTAAGTACAAAGCCTTCCGGCTGCTCAATTTCACGCACATACCAAGTGCCGTAAGGAATACCCTCAAAAGAAAAACTACCGTCATTTGCTGATACGGTAGTCATGATTGCGTTTTCTTTTGTAAATTCGTATTTGGCTGTCTTGAACAGTCCGATAACCGCACCGCCAAGTCCATCGTCGTTTTCATCTGACTTTATGCCTGAAACAGAACCGTAAAACATATCGTTTTCAATGGGTTCACCATCATTTGCGGCAATTACAACCTTTGCGGTTTCCTGTCCTGCGTACTCAAATACAATCGGATATTTGGTTTCATTCAGGATATAATGCTCGTCTGTGGAAAGCTCCTGAATATAGTAGCTGCCCATAGGAAGGTCGGTTTTTACGGTTGCCTTACCGTTTTCATCAAGTATAACTATTTCAATCAGACCGTCGGCAGGGATTTCCGTACCGCTTGCACTGATAATATCATCTGCGGCAAACAGACCAAAGTTGATATTCTGAATCTCTCCATTATTGCCGATTCCAAAAAGGTCATTGATCTCAAGCGTTTTTTCAAGGCTGATCTCAACCTTTTGTCTTTCGTTGTTTAAGCTAACCGCCGTTTCGGTAACGGAAACATTTTGTCCGGCATAAACAAGCTCGACTATACTGCTGTCCTTATTCAGTACCATTCCATAAGGCGCTGTGATTTCTTTTATCTCATATTTTCCGAGATACAGTTCCTTGCTTTTGGCAAAACCTGTTTCATCAGTCGTTAAAGTGTCGACAACTTCGCCTTTAGAAACTCTCAGCGTACCGTCAGGAGTAATAATATCCTCTGCGGCTCTTATCTCATAGACTGCGTCTGAAAGTCCCTGAACCTCGTAAATAGGCTGATAAATAGTCGGCAATACATTTTCGTTTTCGTCTATACCTCCGATTACAGATACGCCTGTGAAAATCTCACCTGTTTTTTCAATTGTAAATGTGCCTTTCTGTGCCATATTTTCTTTATTCACTTTTATCAAGGTAACGCCGCTTTCCTTTGTAGAATGTTCCTCTGTCACATCAAAGAAAATAGGTGTGCTGTCGAGAATATATCCGTAAGGAGCTTGTACCTCGACAATGGAATAACCTTTACCGTAAGGGAGCATTTCAGGCGTTACAAGCGAACCCTCTGCGTCAGTGTAGAAGGTATCAATAGCGACAGGAGTAGGATATGTGAAACTCATTGTGACAAGGCTTCCGTCAGGAGCATAGATTTGGAAGCCTGCACCAGCATAAGGAATGGTTTTTCCTGTTTCTGCGTCCAGCTTAACGACCTTTACATAGCTTTCAAATTCAGCGTTGTTGATAAGGTAACAGTAGGTCTGAGCGTTCTTAGAGATGAACACGTCAAAATCTTTCAGCAGTTCTCTACCTTCCCAGCCTTTCGTCTGATGGACGGTATATACGCCGTAGGGCATATCCTTTGTCTGACCGAAGCCGTTTTCATCACAAATAATTACATCACGCTCGTTGGTATCAGCGTTTACATAGCTGCCTGCGGATTTAAGATAAACTTCAAATTCTGCTCCTTTTTCGGGAGTTTCAATTTGTGTATCTCCATTGTCGGTATGCTTGATAATGGCAACTTTGCCCTTTATCACGGTTTCATTTACATCAACGGAGATAAGGTTATGCTCCACCTTGTAAAGCTTTGCTTCTGCACCGATGTGATGAACGGTCGGATCGAGCAGATAACCCTCGCTGGGTTCAAGCTCTTTTAACGTCCAGTTATCTCCGCAAATATATTCCTTTGTGGTAAACTGTCCGTTTTCATCAGTAAAATATTCGTCGACAAGTTCATCGCCTTGGAAAATTCCGTACTTTGCTCCGGCAAGAGAAGCCTCGCCTTGTGCAGTTCCACTTTCAATGTCGGTTTTTATCACTGTAGCGGTAAACTTTTTCAGAATGTTATTAAAATTCCTTTCCTGCTCGATTAAATATATATGAAAATCTTTTCGCTTCATCTAATGCACCTGCCGACTATCATTACTATACGGAAAAGCCATACATTTTTCAAAGGTACTCTCAAAATAAAAATAGGATTCCAACTGTGATAGCTGAAATCCCATTTACTCATTATTCAATTTACCACAAAACTACCTGTAACTATCTCATCTGTTGAAAAATACTTTTTGTTTGCAACGTGTTGCAAAAGTGTTGCAAAAAAGGTTTGGTGATTTTGGGGATGTCCGTAAACCCGCATAAACACTGGCTTTTTCGACACATCATAGCCCGTATTGTTTACTCCCACTCCACCGTTCCCGGAGGCTTTGAGGTTATATCGTAGACCACTCTGTTCACATGTTCCACCTCATTAGTAAGTCTGTTAGAGACGTTTGCGAGAATATCGTAAGGAATTTTTGCCCAATCGGCGGTCATAAAATCATCTGTTGTAACGGCTCTTATAGCGATCAGGTGGTCATAGGTTCTGTGGTCGCCCATAACGCCTACGGTCCGCACATCGGGCAGTACCGCAAAGAATTGTGTCAGCTGATCTTCGATACCGCTTTTTCTGATCTCATCACGGAATACGGCATCTGCTTCCTGTAAAATCTTTATTTTTTCCTCAGTGATCTCACCCATAATTCTTACGCCCAGACCGGGTCCGGGGAACGGCTGACGCCACACCAGTTCTTTAGGAATGCCAAGCTTTTCACCGACTTTTCTTACCTCGTCCTTAAACAGATCGCCCAAAGGTTCAATAATTCCGTCAAACTGTATATCCTCTGGCATTTTAACCATATTATGATGAGTTTTTATCGTAGCGGTACTTCCCTTTCCACTTTCGTTTCCCTTACCGCTTTCAATACGATCGGGATAAATAGTACCCTGAGCGAAAAATCCCCCATCTGCTTCTTCACGTATCTTATCCCAGAAAACCTTGTAAAATTCTCTGCCGATAGTTTTTCTCTTTTCTTCCGGGTCAGTAATACCTTTAAGTTTTTCAATAAACTGCTTCTGACAGTTTACCCTTATAAAGGTCATATCAAAAAGACGTGTAAAAGTCTCTTCAACAAAATCGCCTTCGTCCTTACGCATAAGACCCTGGTCAACAAAAACACATGTAAGCTGTTTTCCTACAGCACGGCTTAAAAGTCCTGCCGCAACCGAAGAATCGACTCCTCCTGACAGTCCCAGAACTACTTTTTTGCTGCCGATTTTTTCTCTGAGTTGTTTTATAGTATTGGCAATAAAATCATCCATTACCCAATCGCCTTTGCAATGGCATATCTCAAAAAGAAAATTTCTGAGAATCTGTTTTCCATATTCGCTGTGAGTAACCTCAGGATGAAATTGTACAGCATAAAGCTTTTTAGCCGCATTTTCCATTGCCGCACAAGGACAATCCTTTGAATAGGCAGTTATTTTAAATCCCTCAGGTACACGGCTTATATAATCTCCATGGCTCATCCAGACTATATTTTTTTCGGGTACGCCTTTAAAAATAGCCGACTGTTTTGATATTATTTCAGTCTTACCGTATTCTGAATTATCGCACTGGGAAACAACTCCCCCGAGAGTATAAGCCATAAGATGACAGCCATAGCATATTCCGAGAATCGGAACATTAAGCTCGAAAATTTCTTTTGAAATATGCGGTGATTTTTCATCGTAAACGCTGTTAGGTCCTCCCGTAAAAATAATAGCCACAGGATTCATTTTTTTTATCTCTTCGATAGGTGTCTTATAGCTTTTAACTTCGCAGTACACCCCCCAGTCACGGACTCTTCTTGCAATAAGCTGATTATACTGTCCGCCAAAATCAAGAACTATACATAATTGATTTTTCATAATACAAATCCTTTCTTCTTTTTTTCAGCGCATTTTCCGCTGCTTTGTTTATTTCTCAATAAGTAAATCATTTATAATTTCGGAAGCAATAATAAGACCGGCAACAGATGGAACAAAAGAAACGCTTCCAATAGTTTTTCTTTTTGTCTGATCCTCATCGCTTTCCGCCTTATGCTCACATGGTTTTTCCGTTGAATATACCACTTTAAGCTTCTCAACCTTTCTTTTTTTAAGCTCATGCCTTAAAACCTTAGCCAGAGGGCACATCTGAGTCTTATAAATATCTGTTACAGTAATTTTCAGCGGGTCTAATTTATTTCCCGTACCCATAGAAGAAATAATTGGAATTTTAAGCCTGTACGCATTTTCAATAAGATTTAATTTTGAAGCTGTCGAATCTATAGCGTCGGCAATATAATCAAATCCGCTCAAATCAATTTCCGTTCCGGTGTAAAAGCAGTCGTGTAGCGTTACCTCTGTATCGGGATTTATATCTGTTATTCTTTCCTTTGCGACCTCGGTCTTTTTTCGACCGATAGTGGAATGCAGCGCTATAAGCTGGCGATTTATATTTGTAACCGATACAATATCGTTGTCTATCAGTGTTATTTTTCCCACTCCGCTTCTTGCAAGAGCCTCTGCCGTATAC
>CAMWXM010000063.1 GCA_947178195.1 uncultured Ruminococcus sp. | reverse complement strand
GTGTGTGAATGACGTCAGGTATAAGAAACAAACTCTGAAAAAATAATAAAAAAATCGTTTGAGGTATTGAAAAAATTTTCAAATTATTGTATAATTAAATTGATATTTTTTTAAAAATAAATTGGAGGGCGTTATGGCGGATAAATTTAAAGTATCACTTAAAAAAATTATTGACGAATTTAAATTGGAATCTATTTTTCTTCCCAGAGACCCGGAGGAAATTTTTATCGAGGATACCGATGTAAACCGTCCGGGTTTGCAGCTTATGGGATTTTATGAATATTTTAATCATGAGCGTACCCAGATAATAGGAAAAATGGAGTTTGCATATCTTTCGACTATTGATGAAAAGATGCGCAATGAAAGGCTTGACAGACTTTTTTCACAGAAGCTTCCTGCGCTTATTATTACAAGAGAGCTGCCGTATTTTGCGGAAATGCTGGAGCTTGCAAAGCAATATGAAGTACCGCTTCTGAGAAGCAAGGAAAGTACCTCAAACTTTATGTCGGGTCTTATTGCGTTTCTGAATCTGAATCTTGCTCCGAGAATAACCCGTCACGGAGTACTTATAGAAATTTACGGCGAGGGAGTATTTATTACTGGTGAAAGCGGAGTAGGTAAAAGCGAAACGGCTATTGAGCTTGTAAAAAGAGGACACAGACTTGTTGCAGACGACGCTGTTGAGATACGCAAGGTTTCTAACATAAGTCTTGTGGGCAGTTCCCCCGATAACATACGCCATTTCCTTGAGCTTCGAGGCATTGGTATTATCAATGCAAGACGTCTTTTTGGTATGGGCGCAGTAAAGCTTACCGAAAAAATCGACCTTATCGTTGAGATGGAGCTTTGGAATCCCGAAAAGGTCTATGACCGTATGGGGGTCGACAACCAGTATACGTCAATTCTTGGAGTAAAAGTACCGTCCCTTACCATACCTGTAAAGCCGGGACGTAATCTGGCGGTTATTATGGAGGTTGCGGCTATGAATAACAGACAGAAGAAAATGGGATATAATGCTGCCCAGGAGCTTCTGGATAAGCTGGGACTGGATATGGAAGGAACGGAGACGGTTAAAAATTATGAACAATTCTGATAAGCTTTTTATTGAAGCCGATATGCATTGCCATTCGTTGGCGTCAAGTCATGCATATTCCACGGTCAATGAGATGGCTGCTGCAGCAAAAGAAGCCGGATTAAAGGCATTTGCTCTTACCGACCATGCTCCGGCAATGCCCGATTCTCCGCATATATGGCATTTTAATAATTTGCCGGTTATTCCTCAGCAGATAGACGGAGTTACCGTGCTTCGTGGAGTTGAAGCCAATATAATGAATTTTGATGGCGAAATAGATATGAAGGGCAGCGACCTTGACGATATTCAATGGGTGGTTGCGTCCTGTCATCTTCCTGTCATGAAGGTAGGGAGTAGGGAAGAAAATACGGCGGCTTATATAAACGCAATGAAAAATAATCCTTCGATTGACGTTATAGGTCACTGTACTACTATGCGTTATCCTGTGGACTTTGAGAAAATTGCAAAAGCATGCAGGGAATACGGCGTATTTGCAGAGCTTAACGAAAGCTCGGTGCAGTTCAAGAGAAGTCCCGAAGAAAACTGTATAGAGCTTCTGAACGCCTGTAAAAAATATGAAACGAATATTCTTGTTGATACAGATTGTCATTATGCGGGTATTATTGGAAGAACCGATTATGCGCAGAAGATAATAGAAGCAGTGGATTTTCCTGAAAAGCTGATTTTCAATAAAAATGCCGAAAAGGTTTTAGAATATGTTTCAAAAAAGCATAATATAAATTTATAAGAAGCATTTTTATGGAATATGCACAAACAGACTTGATTGACAAATTCTTATCATCAAAAAATGAAAGGTTCGGAAATTATGCCATATATAGATAAGCTATGCAGGCTGTGCGATCAGTTCGGCTGTGAGTACAGAAAAAATGAGTCGCTTAAAAATCACACTACTTTTAAAATAGGCGGAAATGCACGGTTGCTTGCTGAGATAAATTCGGAAAATACTCTTCTGGCTTTGCTTGAATTTTTAAAAAGCAATAATATTAAATTTTTTGTTATAGGGAGAGGAAGTAATATTTTAGCCGATGATAACGGTTTTGACGGAGTTATATTAAAAATAGCCTCTTCATTTTCGTCTATGAAAAAAATCAGCGATACGGATATTTCATGCACAGCCGGAACGTCTTTAAGTGAGCTTTGCATATTTGCAATGGAAAATTCTCTGTCTGGACTGGAATTTGCTTACGGCATACCGGGAACTGTCGGCGGAGCACTGTACATGAATGCCGGAGCTTACGGCGGCGAGATAAAGGATGTTATAGCTTCTGCACGTTATGTGTATCCGGACGGAAAAATACTGATTGTGGAAAAAGAACAAATGAAGCTTTCATACCGTCATAGTATTTTCAGCGAAAATAGGGATATGATCATAACAGATATGATTTTTTCTCTGAAGCCGGGAAAACCGGATGAAATAAAATCTAAAATGAATGAACTTCTTCAAAAGAGAAGGGATAAGCAACCGTTGGAATACCCAAGCGCAGGAAGTACCTTTAAGCGCCCGGAGGGCAGCTATGCTTCGCTTATTATAGAAGAATGCGGACTTAAAGGCATGTCTGTGGGCGGTGCGCAGGTAAGCGAAAAGCACAGCGGATTTGTTATAAACAAAGGCGGAGCTTCCTTTAAAGAGGTCATTGAGCTTACCGACAGAGTTAGAGAGATAGTGAAGGAAAAAACAGGCTACAGCTTAGAGCTTGAACCGATAATTTTAAAATAAGGAGGATTATGAAGCTATGCAGTTTATTATAGTAACGGGTATGTCAGGCTCGGGAAAATCGTGTGCAATGAACGTTCTTGAGGACATCGGCTTTTATTGTATAGATAATATTCCTCCTCAGCTGCTGACTAAATTTGCAGATATCTGCATGCATTCAAAAGGAAGGCTTGACCGTGTTGCCGTGGCTGTGGACATCAGGTCGGGAGATTTATTTAGCGATATATTTGAAAACTGGCAGATACTTAAAGATGAAGCCGGACTTGATGTAAAGATACTTTATCTTGAAGCCAACGACGAGGTGATTATAAAACGATATAAGGAGACAAGGAGAAAGCATCCTCTTGATGATAAATTCAGCAGTTGTCTGCACAAGGCTATATCCTATGAAAGGGAACAGTTGAGTTCTTTAAGGGAAGCAGCGGACTATTATATCGAATCGTCCTATCTTTCAGCTTCTCAGCTGAAAAAAGAGATAAAGTCGCTCTTTCTTGAAAAAAGCAGTGATTCTATGGTTATTAAAATTATGTCCTTCGGATATAAGTATGGAGTTTCTACGGAATCCGATCTGGTATTTGACGTGAGATGTCTGCCAAATCCTTTCTATGTCAAGGAATTGCGGTCGGAAACAGGCTGCGATTCAAGTGTCAGAGATTATGTGATGAGCTTTGAGCAGTCAAGGATTTTATTCGATAAGATCAAGGATCTGCTGGATTTTCTCATACCTCTTTATGTTCAGGAGGGTAAAAGTCAGCTGATTATTTCCTTTGGCTGTACGGGAGGAAAGCATAGGTCGATTACCTTTACCGAGCTTGTGGCAGATCATCTGGCAAGTCAGGGCTTCCGTGTTCAGAAAAATCATCGGGATATAAAAAAAGACGTCGATTATTATAAGTGATTGAATTTAAACAATACCGCACAAAGATTGTGTGTCATATGCGTCTATAAAAAGGAGATGTTCAGGTATTGGCGTCATTTTCAAATGAAGTAAAAAAGGAGCTTGTTTCGGTGATAACCGATAAGGATAAGCGTTATGCGTGTCTTTACGGAATACTGCTTTACTGTAAGAATTTATCTGAAAAGCGCATTGCCTTTGCTACTGAAAGTACAGAATTTGCTGAAATGTTCAAAATGCTTATAAAAAGTGTTTTCAAGGACAGTATTACGATAAACTGCGATGTATCAGAAAAGAAAAGCGGAGGAAAAATTTATTCGCTCAGCATTGAAAACAGCAGCCATATAAAGCTTATTTTAGATAAATATAATATTGACCCTTTAAGCCGTGAAATAAATCTTCGACATATTGTAAATAATAGCCTTAGTGTTTTTCTTGCAGGAATATTTTTTATATGCGGCAGTGTCAGCGACCCCTATAAGGAATATCATCTTGAATTTACCGTTCCAGAAGAAACGCTTTACAGCGATCTGCATAACATTCTGCGGAATATTGGCATAAACGCACGAAAAATACAGCGTAAGAGAATGAATGTGTTATATATCAAGGACAGTGAAAACATTGAGGACGTTCTGACCTTTATCGGCGCACAGCAAAGTACTATTGAGCTTATGAATGTTAAAATTTATAAGGATGTGCGCAATAAGGCAAACAGGATCGCAAACTGTGATTCTGCAAATATAGATAAGGTCATTGCGGCTGCTGCGAGACAGATAGATGATATTAATTTGATTATTAAAAATAATAAATTTGAAGAGCTTTCGGAGGATCTGCGTGAGGTCGCAGAGCTAAGACTTGAAAATCCTGAAATGACCCTTCAGGAAATAGGTGAACAGCTTAAAAAGCCTATAGGACGTTCGGGAACTGCCAGAAGATTTCAGAAAATCGCTAAAATTGCCGGGGAAATGAGAATTGATGAATAATAAAATTTCAGATGACAGCTTTGTACATCTGCATGTTCACAGCGAATACAGTCTTTTAGACGGGGCATGCCGTATTAAAGAACTGGTGAAAAAAACTGCTGAAATGGGACAGAAGGCCGTTGCGGTTACAGACCACGGCGTTATGTACGGCGCTGTCGATTTCTATAGGGAAGCAAAAAAATGCGGCATCAAGCCAATTATCGGTTGTGAGGTGTATGTTGCTCCACGGACAAGATATGATAAAACCGAAAGGAGCGACGGTCGACCATATCATCTGGTGCTGCTTTGCGAAAATAATACAGGATACGGCAATCTGATAAAGCTTGTATCTCTGGGGTTTACGGAAGGTTTTTACTCAAAGCCTCGTATTGACAAGGAATTGCTCAGAAAATATCATGACGGTATTATATGTCTTTCGGCATGCCTTGCAGGAGAAATTCCCTTAAAGCTTGTAAATGGTGATTATGAGGGGGCAAAGGCTGCCGCTTTAGAATATCAAAGGATTTTTGGCAGGGATAATTTTTTTATTGAGCTTCAGGATCATGGAATAAGGGATCAGAAAATGATATTGCCACAGCTTTGCCGTATTGCAAATGAAATCGGAGCAGGAGTTGTGGCTTCAAACGACGCTCATTATATAGAAAAAAATGATGCTGATATTCAGAATCTTCTGATGTGCATTCAGATGAAAAAAACGATTTACGATGATAATCCACTTAAATTTCCCACAAATGAATTTTATCTCAAAAGCGCAGATGAAATGGGAGAGATTTTTGGTGAAATTCCGGGTGCTTTGGAAAATACGGTGAAAATTGCCGAAAGATGCAATGTGGAATTTGAATTCGGCGTAATAAGGCTTCCCGAATTTAAAATAAAAGGTGTTGACGATAACCAGGACTATTTCAGAAGGCTTTGCTTTGAGGGACTTGAAAAACGTTATGGCAGTTCGGCGGAGGAATCGACAAAAAAACGCATGGAATACGAGCTTGACGTTATAACAAGTATGGGATATGTGGATTATTATCTTATTGTCTGGGATTTTGTTAAATATGCTAAGGAACATAACGTTCCCGTTGGACCGGGAAGAGGTTCGGGAGCAGGCAGCATATGTGCCTATTGTATTGGTATTACGGATATAGACCCGATGAAATATAATCTTCTTTTTGAAAGATTTTTAAATCCAGAAAGAGTAAGCATGCCCGATTTCGATATAGATTTCTGCATAGAGGGTCGCCAGAAGGTAATAGATTATGTGGTGAGAAAATACGGTACGGATAGAGTTTCACAGATAATCGCCTTTGATACCCTTAAAGCAAGAGCGGCTATAAAGGATACGGGGAGAACACTGGGATTGCCTGTTAAATTCAGAAACGACATTTCCTCTCTGATACCAAAGGAGCTTAATATAACTATTTATCAGGCGTTAGAGAAAAATCCTGAATTAAAAGAAATGTATTCTTCAAATCCCTCTGCAAAAAAACTTATAGATATGTCTATGAAAATCGAAGGCATGCCGAGGAATGATACTATACATGCGGCAGGAGTAGTGATTTCCGGTGTTCCGGTAACGGATCTTGTACCGGTCAAAAAAAGCGGAGACGCTGTTGTGACCCAGTATACCATGACTGCTCTGGAAAGCCTCGGACTTCTTAAAATGGATTTTCTCGGACTCAGGAATCTGACGATAATCAAGCATTGCTCGGAAAAAATCAAAGAAAATGAGCCTGATTTTGACATAAATAAAATCCCCGATGATGATATGGATACATTTGAAATGATGTCACAGGGAAAAACAACAGGGGTATTTCAGTTTGAAAGTGCTGGCATGAGAAGGGTACTTTCTCAGCTGAAGCCGGAAAATCTTGAGGATCTTATAGCGGTTATTTCGCTGTACCGTCCCGGACCGTCGGAATCAATACCGAAATATATTAAAAATAAGCATGACTCTGAAAATATAAAATATAAGCACCCTCTTTTGCAGAACATTCTCAGCGTCACCTACGGCTGTATGGTCTATCAGGAGCAGGTAATGGAAATATGCCGTACTCTTGCTGGATATTCCTACGGAAGAGCCGACCTTGTAAGACGTGCAATGGCAAAGAAAAAGCATGATGTAATGGAAAAAGAGCGGAAAAGCTTCGTTTACGGCGACAATGGGACGGAGAGCGGTTCTTCCTGTCCGGGAGCGATTAAAATGGGAGTAAGCGAAAAAATTGCCAATGAAATATTTGATGAGATGAGCGGCTTTGCTTCTTATGCTTTTAACAAATCCCATGCAGCGGCATATGCTTATTTGGCATATCAGACTGCATATCTTAAATGTCATTATATAAGAGAATATATGGCTGCTCTTATGTCAAGCGTACTGGAAAATACAGATAAGCTTATTGAATATGTTGATGAATGCAGAAATAATAATATCGCCGTTTTGCGGCCGGATATAAACAAAAGCTTTGAGGAATTTACCGTTGAAAAAGATGGCATAAGATACGGATTGCTTGCTATAAAAACACTTGGTTCAGGTGTTATCAGGGAGATAATCGAGGAACGCAAAAAAGGTAAATTTATTAATTTACAGGATTTTTGTATGCGTATGGCGTCAGGCAGCATCAGCAAGACAGCCATGGAATATCTTATAAAGTCAGGAGCTTTTGACGGATTGGGAGCAAACAGGCGGCAGGCTGTTTTAAATTATCCTGCCATTATGGAAAACGCAGAAGAAATGTATCGATCAAATATAGATGGTCAGATGGGGCTTTTTTCAGATAATAATGTTTCCAATAGCATATTTGAGCAGCTGAAGCCTGCGGAGGAATATTCGTATACCGACCTTTTATGCTTTGAAAAATTTGCAACGGGAATGTATATTTCCGGACACCCTATAGACCCATATAGATCGCAGCTGCGGCTTATGCGAGTTCCTGAGACAAGAACGATAACGGAAAATCTGAAGGGTCGCAGCTATGCTGATAAAACAGAGCTTTTTATGTGCGGAGTTATGGACGATATGTCTGTGAGGTATACGTCGGACGGAAGAAAAATGGGATTTTTAAGTGTTCAGGACACTTCAGGCTGCGCTGAATGTACTGTTTTTCCTGATACCTTTGCTAAGTATGAGAAAAAAATGGAATATGGAAATATACTTTTTATTTCCGGTAAGGTTTCTTCAAAAGCCAGATATAACGATTCCTTTATTGCGGAAACGATTTTTGATGAGGAAGAATTGAAAAAAATTATTGAAAAAAAGCGTTTGTGCATCAAGGTGAGCAGCAAGGACAGGGAAATAATATCCCATATCTCAGAAACATTGAAAAAATATCCGGGAGAGCGTCAGGTATGTCTGTATCTTACTGATATGAAAAAATTTTTAAAGCCTAAAAATATCAGCGGAGTTTTAGTAAACGACCAGTTCTATAACGAGCTTATGACCCTTTTGACCCAGTCGGAAGCGGGTTTTATTGATTAAATACAAAAAGTTTTTGGCTTTTTGTCTGAAAAGGCTTGACAAAAATCTGAAATGTAGTAAAATATATTATAGTGTATAATTTGCGTAAAACGCATATTCTGATATGCCTTTCGGGGCGGATAGGAGTTATAACGATGATAAAAAAAATAGGTATATTAACAAGCGGTGGCGATGCTCCGGGTATGAATGCCGCTGTAAGAGCGGTAACGAGAGCGGCTATAAGAAAAGGTATGCAGGTATACGGCATCCGCAGAGGCTATAACGGTCTTATCAACGGCGATATATTTGAAATGAAGGAAAGAAGCGTTTCTGATATTATTCAGAGAGGCGGAACAATGCTTTATACGGCAAGATGTCATGAATTCAGAACCGAAGAAGGCGTCGATAAGGCAAAGGAAATGTGTGAAAAGCTTGGTCTTGAAGGCATTGTGGTTATCGGCGGCGACGGCTCATTCAGAGGTGCAGGCGATTTGTCAGCAAAGGGCATACTCTGTGTAGGTCTTCCCGGAACGATAGACAACGATATTGCATGTACCGAATATACTATCGGTTATGATACTGCTATGAATACAGTAATCGAAATGGTAGATAAGCTCAGAGATACTACTCAGTCACACGATAGATGCAGCGTTGTAGAGGTTATGGGAAGGGGAGCAGGATATATTGCTCTTAACGCAGGTATCGCATGCGGAGCAACATATGTTATCACCACCGAGATACCTTACGACCTTAACGAAGTGGCAAAGAAAATGCTTGAATCAAAGAAAACAGGAAAACAGCATTTTATTATCGTTGTTTCCGAGGGCGTAGGCCATGCGGAGGAAATCGCAAGAACGATTCAGGATAAGACCGGCATTGAATCCAGAACAACTATTCTTGGTCATGTTCAGAGAGGTGGTTCTCCAACGGTAAGAGACAGAGTTGTTGCAAGTCAGATGGGTTATTATGCGGTTGAGCTGCTTTCTCAGGGTATCGGTAATCGAGTTGTGGGCATGCAGCAAAGCAAAATAGTTGATTTTGATATTCAGGAGGCTCTGGCAATGAAAAAGCCTTTTGAAGAAGAGCTTTATCACATTGCAGGAGAAATAGCATTTTAATTGTAAATTAATTTTTATTTTTTAAATATTAATTTAAATCAATCATTCATCATTAAAGAGTAGGAAATTGTGCGTTGTACCTATTCCATGAAAAATTTATCAGGGAATGGTATGCCAGTGTCAGACAGACGGGGAGTTGCTGTCTGAACGAAAAGTCATTGACTTGCGGTGCAGTTTCCGCATCCCGCTTAATATGACAAAAAAATAATACCTTTGTTTTTCGAGTCATAATAAGTGTGAAGAAAAATGGAGGTATTTTTATGTTTACAAAAAACAAAAGTAAAACCATAGCGTCCGATTTGAAAATGTTTGGCAATATAAGGGTATTGGTCATTACCGCTTTGTTTATTGCCATGAGTATTGTGCTGGGGAAATTTTTGTCTATAACCATGGGACCCATAAGACTTAGCTTTGAAAATCTTACGGTTTTAATGGCAGGAATTATGTTTGGACCGGCAATAGGACTTGTTACGGGCGCTATGGCTGATATTGTAGGCTGTATACTTTACGGATACGCCATAAACCCTCTGATAACTCTGGGGGCAGCAATGATAGGTCTTGTGGCAGGAATAGTGTCGGAATATACATTTAAAAATAAAATGCTGCCGAGGACTGTATTATCTGTGGGTCTGGCGCATCTTATAGGTTCGGTCATTATTAAATCTGTGGGACTTTATGTATATTTCGCCTATCCAATCGAATCAATATTTCTGAGAATACCTACATATATCATAATTGGGTTTGTTGAATTTTATATTATTTACAGGCTTATGAAAAATAAAGCATTCAGTAGTCAGCTGGATAAGGTGAGAAGAAGATGACAGGTGCTGAAAGGGTAAATTTATATTTAAAACAAGCTTCCTCAAGAGGCAGTATATTAGGACTTGAAAGAATAAAGCATCTTCTTGAAATGCTTGGCAACCCACAGGAAAAGCTTAAAATCATTCATGTTTCCGGCACAAACGGAAAGGGCTCTTTTTCAGCGATCCTATCCTCAATTTTAAATTATGCCGGATACTGTACGGGATATTTTTCTTCGCCAGCTTTGACATCGGCGGCAGATTCTTTTCAAATCGGCGGTAGTAAGGTGTCAGAAGAAATTTTTACTTCCGTTATGGTAAAGGTCATTGAAAAAGCGGAAGAAATGGACAGCGAGCAGGAGAGTCCTACGGAATTTGAATTGCTGACAGCGGCGGCGTTTCTCATGTTTTTTCAGTGTAAATGTGATTTGTGTATTATAGAATGCGGATTGGGAGGAGACGGCGATTCCACTAACGTTATATCTTCGCCGGTGCTTTCGGTAATTACAAATGTGAGAAAGGATCACTGTCATATTCTGGGAAATGCTGTTTCTCAGATCGCAGCTCATAAAGCGGGTATAATAAAAAGAGGCTGTGCCGTGCTTTACGGCGGCGAGAAAAATGAGGCTTTTGAGGTTATCAGAAATAGGGCTTCGGAAATGTCCTCGAAGCTTTATGTTACTGATTTTCAGAAGCTTTCAGGGGAGAGTTTTACCCTTGACGGGACAACATTTTCCTATGGAGATTACAGCGGACTTAAAATGCCGCTTCTGGGAAAATATCAGATTCTTAATGGTGCAAACGTCATTACGGCAGTTGAAATACTCAGGGAAAAAGGATTTGAAATAAGCCGCAGCGCTGTCTATGACGGATTGAAAAGCTGTGTATGGCAGGGGAGATTTGAGGTTTTATGCCGTGAACCGATGGTTATATTTGACGGCGCTCATAATCCTGACGGAATGGCTGCTGCAGTTGAAAGCATAAAATATTATTTTGGCGGTAAGCCGATAGTAATTCTTATGGGTATCATGGCTGATAAGGAATATTCGCTTTACGGCGATATGCTTAAAAGTACGGCGGAAATTATTTTTACGGTCACTCCCGATAATCCCAGAGCTCTTGACAGCAAGATATTATGTGAATATTTTAGGCAGTCGGGGATAAATTCAGAGTTTTACCATGACTTTTCACATGGAGCGTCGAAAGCTCTTGAATACGCTGAAAAGAAAAAGCTTCCTCTTGCGGTTTTGGGCTCGCTTTACATGTATGATAAATTTACGGCAATTTTGAAAGGAAATAAAGTTAAATGAATAAAATAGGCTTTATAGGCGCAGGCAATATGGGCGGCGCAATAATGAAGGGTATTGCAAAGAGCAATATGAACGCTGAGGTTGAAATATTTGCTTTTGACATGGATACTGAAAAAACGGATAAGCTTTGTGAGTTCGGCGTAAAAAAATGCGCTGACGCAAACGAAATATGCGATAAATGCGATATTGTTTTTCTTGCGGTAAAGCCGCAGATGTTTGAAGAGGTTCTTTTATCCTTTAAGGAGCATGCAAGAACGGAAACTGTTTTTGTTTCTATTGCAGCAGGAATCACGGCCGATTATATAAGAAGTACCCTTGAAAACGACGACATAAAGGTTATACTTGTTATGCCTAATACGCCGCTTCTTCTGGGCGAGGGAGCAACGGCTATTGGTAAAAGTGAAAATGTTCCCAAAGATAAATTCGACTTTGTTTACAGTGTATTTAACGAATGCGGCAGGGCGTTTGTGATCCCAGAAAATAAAATGAAGGAAGTAATTGCGGTAAACAGCAGCAGTCCGGCATTTATTTATCTTTATGCAAAGGGATTTATTGATTATGGTGTCAAGGCAGGTCTTGGGGAAGAAGTTTCAAAGGAATTGTTCGCTCAGGCGCTTATCGGTTCGGCAAAAATGATAACCGATTCGGGTTATTCAATAGACGAGCTTATTAAAATGGTTTCTTCTCCGGGAGGTACTACTCTTGCAGGACTTGATATGCTCTACAAGGGCAAGCTTACTGAAACTGTTGATAATGCCTGTGAAGCGTGCACTAAAAGAGCCTATGAGTTATCAAAATAAAGGCTATACCACATAAAAATTATGAAGTGTTTCTAAAAATAAAAGAATAAAAAATTTTTTTTAAGCATATCCTTTTTAAAAAGGCTTTTGCCAGAATAAAAGGAATGATGTTTATGAAAATTACGGACAGAACAAGATTTACAAATTCTCAGAAAAGACGGATAAGCTTTGGCATTTTTCTGATTCTTATACTTATGGGAATCATTGCCGGTACAATAATGGTCGGGGCTACGGACAATATCCAATGGCTTAACCGGCTGTTTTTTACAAATAATATGTTTAAAAGGTCGGACAAGCTATCCTTTTTGGGTCAGCTTCTGAGAGATATTATTCCTCTTTATGGGGCACTGATTTTGCAGTTTTTTGCAGGAATGTTTGCTTTCGGACAAGCATTTGCGGTGCTTACGCTGATCTACAGGGGAGCGGCTTCGGGAATATCGGCGGCTTTCGTTTATCTGGTTCTGGGAGCAAAGGGTTTTTTTGCAGTGCTTTTAACAGTTTTGCCCTTTGCCGCTTCAAGCGCATTTCTGGTTATTCTGGGAGCAAGAGAATCGATAAGACTTTCGGGGAATATCGCAAAATATTCATTTTTGCAGGGTGCGGAAAGTACGCCGCCGGATATAAGGTTGTATTCTGTAAAATTTGGCGTTCTGCTTATACTGGGATTGTTGTTTTCGATAGCGGATACTTTAATTACATATTTTTTAAATCCGGTTTTATTTGGATAAAACGGATAAT
>CAMWXM010000062.1 GCA_947178195.1 uncultured Ruminococcus sp. | reverse complement strand
GTTTAAGGATATGATAAAGAAAAACAAAAGAGTATATAAAAAAGGTAACAGATACGTTTTAAAAATCAACGGTCAATCTCAAGTAATTAACAAAAGAAAATTAATCATTTTAGTTGCTATATTTGCGTTTGCAATTATTTCGGTAGTTCTTGCATTATGCTTAAATTTTTGTGTGTTTCAAGCTCCTTCCGGCTTAGAATTAAAAGATAATATCCTTGTTTGGAAGAAAATGGATAATATCAGTTATTATGTTTTGGAAATAAACGGGAAGGAATACAGGACAGAAAAATCATCATATATTGTAGACGATTTTTTACCTTCAAATTATGAAGCTAAAGTTTGTGCTGTAAGAAGCGGAAATGTTAGGACGAGATATTCTGATAGCTGTAAATTTGAAATTGATAAGCAGAAAATTGACATTATTCCTAATGAAAGTATAACCGTTTGTAAAACGTATGACGGGAGTTTAGATTACAATTTACCTATTAATTTAGGGGAACATTATGAAATAAACAAGTCCGCATTGAAATATGGGGAAGATGTCGATATATCAATAAAAAATATAAAATTTAACAATGCCGATGTTTTATCTGCAAATTATGTAACGGTGGATTTTTCGGCTAATCTTATTGGGGAAAATTCGCAAAACTATACGATTCAAGAAGGGACGTTTACTCTTAATGCAAAAATATTACCTAAAGAGCTTCAAATTACTCCATCAAAGATCGTTAAGCAATTTGCAGACAAAGACAACTTGTCGGAAGAAATTTTTGACGAACAAACAAATAAAACTTTGGTGGTAAATTACACGCGTAAAAACGGAGAGCGTATAGGTACATATGATATTACGGGAGTGGTGTCGTTAAATGCGAATTATAGAGTTTCTTTAAAAGCAAATAGTGGTACAGATAAATTTGAAATATCAAAAAGAATTATTCAGGTTCACGGAACTGAAGATGCGTTAATTAGTAAAGTTTATGACGGCACAACTGACTATTCGATAGATAAAATAACATCTGATTTATATGATATTGAAAATGTGTTAAGCGGGCATTCAGTTGAGATAAATATTTTAAACACTAAATTCAATAGCGCGAATGTTTCTGAAGCCAATAAGCTAATTGTAGAATATAGCAAAATTTTAATTGATAATAGCGGATTATATGAAACAGTAGAATCAAGTTTTGAAATCAACGCAAGAATCGAGCCCAAAAAAGTTAAAATTGTTCCGAATAAATTCAGTAAACAATTCGGATGTGCGGACAATTTAAATCAACTTTATTTTGATAAAGATTTAAATCAGACCTTTAATGTTACGTTTGGCAGAGTTGCGGGCGAAGATATTGGAATTTATGATATTGATTCTGCACAATCTGTTTCAGAAAATTATTTGGCGGAGCTTATAGAAGATAGCGGTATCGGAAAGTTTAAAATTGATAAAAGGACTATAACGATCAGTTCTACCGATGAAGTAATTTCTAAACATTACGATGGTACGGTAATTTTTAACGGCGATTTAAAAAAGAATCAACATTATTTATTGAACGGAGAAGTAGAAGGCTACGATGTTGATATAAAAATCCTTTCTTCAAGATTTGATTACCCTACAGTTGCAGATGCTACAGAAATAATAGTTGAAATAGACAATATATTGCTTGATCAAAATGATGTCTATGAAATTTCAGTCGATAATTTTACTTTGCCTGCCGAAATATTTAAAAAACTTATTTATGTAGAACCGCCTAAGTTTGAAAAACAATATGGCGATGAAGATGAATTATCGGATTCTTATTTTGATACAGAAACAGATACGTTAATCTCATTAGTTTTTTTAAGAAATCCCGGTGAAGCGGTTGGCAGTTACGATATTATGTCAGCGGAGAGTTCTGATGATAATTATGAGTTTTCAGTTATAAATTACTCAAATAAATTCTCAATATTGAAAAGGCACATTACGGTTTCTGCTGTTGATACAACGATAATAAAAATGTTTGATAACACAGATATTTGTAACGCTAGTATAGAGAAAGGTGTAAATTACATTTTTAATAATACTGTCGGTAGTGAGATACCCGAAATTGATTTTACAAAGAAATTTAATTCGGCTGAAGTATCGGCAGATAAAATAATCTTAAATATTCTTTCATTAACTGAATTATTTGACAGATATGAACTTGATAATGATGTAATATTTCTTCCTGCAAAAATTATTGCAAAACAAGTTGAAGTTGAACCTCAGAGTTTTAGTATTCAGTATGGAGATACGGATTTTTTAAGGCAGCATTATTCAGATGAAAATCTGGGTATATCTTTTGGTATGACTTTTATTAGGGAAGAAGGCGACTCTGTCGGCAGTTATGATATAGTTGACGCTATTCCGGATAATCGTAATTATCAAATAAAAATAATAAACGGAGTAGGTAAATTTCAAATACTTCAACGAGTACTAGGGGTAGAAATATTAGGGAACCCCACTTTTAATAAAATATATGACGGCACAACCGAATGTGATTTACCTATTACTCAGGGTATACATTATAGCCTTACAAACCTTAATAGCGGAAGTAGCGTAACGCTAAACATTATCAGTCAAGAGTACAATTCAAAAGATGTGTCCGAAGCGAAAAAAGTAATTGTTAGATATACTGCTATTTTAGACGGGGCGGACGGTGAGCAGTTTATAACAACCGACGGTACTATGGTGTTTGATGCAGTAATTTCACCGCGCCCGATTGAAGTGATTCCTAATGAGTTTCATAAAGATTATTTAACCGAATTCACTCCTGAGCAAAATATTTTGGATGAAGTTACCGGACAAATTATTCCCGTTACGTTTATCAGTACGGCAGGGGAAGATCATGTTTTAACTGATTGCGGCTCTTATGATATAACTTCAATTAATTGGACCGATACTAATTATCAATTCACAATTGCCAATGGCACAGGTGAGAGTAAATTTGTGATTGACAGGATAAATCTTGTAATAAATGCCGAAGATCACAGTACGGTTTATAATAGCTTTGCGCAGGAAATCAATCGACCTGATTCCATACCGAATAGAAATTTGAATGTTGTTTATAAGCTTTCAAACATGTCGGATGATGAATTTACTTTTAATTTGCCTGTTAATGCAGGAACGTATACGGCAAGAGTTATTTTTGACGGCGATATAAATTATTTACCGCAATATGTTGATAAAACTCTTTTTATCGATCGAGCGGAATCTGTCATAAAAAATACGACTCCAGACGACTATGTTTATGACGGCAATATAAAGCCTTTAACTGCAACACTTAATCATTCTGAAGCCGAGCTGGTTTATTCACGCAATAACTACGTAGATGCCGGCACCTACGATTTTATATTGATAAGTGTGCCCCAAACACAAAATTATAAAGCTGCGAGCATTGTTGCTTCACTTGAAATTGCCAGAAATGTTGTTAACAACGACGATGTGGATTATCCTACGGCAAAGCCAATTACTTACGGACAGTATCTATATTCAGCAACGTTAACAGGCGGTTGTAGTTTAGGAAGTTTTAGTTGGGAAACGCCTGAAATTCAGCCTATTGTAGCAGATAAACAATTTATTGTAATTTTTACTCCTTTTGATGCAGTCAATTATGATTGGAGCGGGGTGGAAATGCAGAAATATGTAGATATTACAGTAAATAAATTTATAGTTACTTCATTGCCTTTCCCTACCGCAAAAGAAATTGTCTATACAAACAATTTATCTGCGGCAGAGTTGATAGGAACAAGCGTATACGGCTCTTTTGCTTGGGAAAATGAAAATTTAGTACCGAGCGGAAGCGGTTATTTTAACGTTGTTTTTACGCCGTATGATGAAGAAAATTTTGACTTTACCAATATAAACAAAATACAAAAGGTCTATGTTTTAGTTTCGTTTTTAACGCAATTTATAACCAACGGCGGCAGCGAAGTATCCTCTATGATAGTCTCAGAAATAAAGTCAGCTCCGTTTACATATCGAGAGGGGTATGTGTTCGAAGGGTGGTATCTTGACGATATGTTGTTACATAAAGCAGAGTTCCCGTTAAAAATAACTTCTGAAATAGTTTTATACGCCGGCTGGTATTCAGAAGGTTTAATATTTTTACAGCGCGACGGTTACTATACGGTTAAGCTAGATGCTTCGACTATTGAAAACAGCATATTTATTCCAAGCGAATACAGAGGATTGCCTGTAACAAAAATTGAGAACGAAGGCTTTAAAGATTGCACTGCACTTCAATTAGTAGTTATTCCGCAAAGCGTGGAGTCTATTGGACATTATGCTTTTGTAGGCTGTGTTAATCTTGCTTTTGTTCAGGTTATGGGCAGCATTGAAGATATTAACTTCGGCAAAGACTGGATATCTACGGGGTTTGCTTATGGAACAGACGTGTTGTTTAGTGCCGAACCTTGTCCCGATTGTGATGGCACTACGGATTTTCATCAGGCAGGTTGTGAATTTTACTCTTAAATTAGAAGAAGGGCAAACTGTAAAAAGTTTTTTTGCGAAATTTGAAAAAATAAATTAAAAAAAATGAGGTCATATATGAAGAAAAGATTAATAAGCAGTTGTTTATGCTTTATGGCTTTACTTATGATAATGGCTAGCGGGTGCTATAACCCTATCAAGTATTTTAAGCTGCAAGGAGATTTTAAATATTGCTATATTAAGGGAATCGACAGCCGCGCGGTGGATGACGGAAACTATGTGGCAGTATTGGAATTATCATTGCAAGGACAGCAGAAAGAGACTTTAATAATACCCGAAGAGATAGACGGCAAAAAGGTAATAAAAATAGGTTACAAGGGGGGAGGCTTTGGTGGGACAGCATGTTGTTTAGATTTGACTGATTGTAAAAAAGTTTTTTTCCCTAAAACAATTCAAAAAATTGAAAGGATGAGTGGTTCCACAGATACTAAATATATTTTTAATAATTCTGAAAATTTAAAAATATTAGTAATGTGGTTTGATAGTCAAACTTATTTATCAAGACAATTGTATGACCGATTTAGCGCTGAATACGGTAATTATGAATCTATAAAGATAGCGAACGTTGAATATGTTGTCGACGGAGCAGTATATTTTGTAGACGACTACGGTGAGGGAGAAATTATCGAAGCTCCTCCCGAACCGGTCAAAGAAGGATATGTATTTGACGGTTGGTATACGGAAGAGAACTATACAAACAAGTGGAACTTTGAAGAAAATACTTTTAAATTAGAAGAAGAGCAACCCGTAAAAAGTTTTTTTGCGAAATTTGAAAAAATAAATTGAAAAAAGAAGGTCATATATATGAAGAAAAGATTAATAAGCAGTTGTTTATGCTTTATGGCTTTACTTATGATAATGGTTAGCGGATGTAAAAAAGAGGGCAAATATTTTATTGATGGCGATTTTTTGTATTGTTATATAAATGAAGCTGAAGGTCGTGCTGTAGATGACGGAAAATATATTGCAATATTAGAAGTATCAAAACAAGGAGAGCAAAAAAAGACTTTGATAATACCGGAAGAGATAGACGGCAAAAAGGTTATTCAAATAGGTTATAGGAATAAAGTTTTTATGGGGTCATGCTATTACCTTGAAACGGAAAACAGTAAATTTAATAAACTAATTTTACCCAAAACAATTCAGTATTTTTATGAAGGAATACCAAGAAGTATGTGGTATAAAAAGGTTATATTTAAAGATTCGGAAAATTTGGAAGTAGTAAGAGAATTTGAAAGCAGTTTATTATCAAGATATTTATATGAAAAATTTATTGAAGAATATGGCGTTAATCCCTCTGTAAAAATAGCGAATGTTGAATATGTTGTCGACGGTGCAGTATATTTTGTAGACGATTACGGTGAGGGAGAAATTGTCGAAGCACCTCCCGAACCGGTCAAAGAAGGATATGCGTTTGACGGTTGGTATACGGAAGAGAGCCATACAAACAAGTGGAACTTTGAAGAAAATACTTTTAAATTAGAAGAAGGGCAAACCGTAAAAAGTTTTTATGCCAAATTCAATAAAATAAACTAAAGGAGAAAATTAATGAAAACGATCAAGAAAAACATTAAAGCTTATGCAGTAGTTTTAATTGCAGTTCTTTTGGCTTTCGTCATCGGCTTTGCAGTAATGTTTGACCTTTTTAAAGGTGCAAAAACTTATGCCGAAAGTTATTCGACGACAAGCCCGACGGATTATTCCTTTGACGGATACACCGACGGATTGTCTGAAGAAGCTTTGCATGACACAACGCGCATGACGGAAACTTCCGCCGCTATGCCTGCAATTACCGTGCTTGTTCACGGACAGGGCAGTGACGCCTCGCATTGGAGCAACGACCATATTGTCAGAAATGATTACAACGAATACAGCTTTTCTTATGAAGAAGACTCATTGATAGATAAAATATCTGAGAGTGCGGGCGGTATAAATTTATACTGGGCAAAGTTTAAAGACAATAAAAAGAATTTTTATTTATTTGATTTAAATAACAGTACAGAGTACCAGAAAGATTTTGATATATGGAACTCTAATAAAACAGCGGAAAGTAATAAAATAAAAGCTCTGAAAAATATAGAGGACGTTTCGAAGCATGCGGTAATTGTCTTTGAAGCAAATGATCCATACGAGTATCATAGAGTTGTTTATGAAGAGTTACATACCCTTATAGATAAAGTAAGCTACAACTATTTAATGATAACTGGTGAATTGCCCAAAATTAACCTTGTATCTCACAGCCGCGGCGGTTTGACAAGCCTTATGTACGCCACGGGCTATAGAGAAGGCGGCGCCACGGCAACTTCTGAGTATATCAAAGGCAGTAGTTTAACAGATGAACAGAAAAACGATACTGAAAAGTACACTGATATCGGCGACAATATGTATCGGGTTAATAAAAGCTTTTCAACAGATGGTGCAATATTTCATGACCATCCGTTTAACGTAGCCGAGCTTTACAGTATGGGTACGCCTTATTGGGGAACGGACTGGGATACTTTATTTTTTGGCGTCGCCCACTCGATTTTAGGAGGGGCGTTTAGCAATGGCAGCGCAAAGGATATTTTAAATGCTGATATACAGCAAGAATTACACGGTTGTTGGGAGAATGCTTTGGCTAATAACCCCAATTTAAAGCTGCATGCATTATCCGGAGAAATGGACCCGAGTTTTTTAGTAGCATTTCTCGCGAAAGAAGCAAACAGTCTTGTGAACGAATTAGGCATTAAGAATATTGATGAGATTATCGAAAAAGCTAATTATTACTTAAAACTTGTAAATAAATACATTTTACCTATTAATGCGTTTATCCTGGCAATAGAAGGAGTAGTTGCGGGCGTTTCGGCAGGCGTTACAGTAGCATGCCCTATTTTAGGGTTGGCTTTAACGTTAGTTGTAACTGTACCCGTTATATCTGCTCTCGAACTTGCAAGAGATATTTTAAACCGTGTTTCCATTATGGTAAGCAAAATAGAAAAGAGTTTTGAGGGCGAGACACATTATGATACAGAAACGCTATTTACGATGTTTGCGGATTTGCTTTCGCCGCTGTTCGAATTGGTAAGCGCAATTAACGACGTTATTCACGCGATAACGTATGATTCGGAGTATAACGTTATTGCTGATTTGGGCGATTTGTTTATAGACAAGCCCTCGCAATCGGCAGAGGGATACTCTAACGTAGAAACGTTTACTAAAGTTTTCAAATATACTAATTTATCGTTTAAAGCTGAAAACGGGCAGTATAGAATTGACGATAGATATGCTAATTTCGAATTTTTAAAAAATAATGGCGACCCCGGCATACCTCACAATCTTGAAACGCATGATAAAGACCTTATTTACTACATAACGCATAATATCAGATTGGGCCGTAGTGAAACCATGTATGATTGCGAATCTTTATCAGATGGAACTTTGGCAATTAAAGGGTTTAAATCAGACGTGGATTTAACAAGGATAGCCATTCCTGCAAGCATAGACGGAAAACCGGTAAGCAAAATTGCGGAGGGTGCTTTTGAAAAATCTGATTTAGAGTTTGTCGCACTCGGACGCAATATTGAAAATATCGAAGATAAAGCATTTACGCAGTCATTAAAGCTTTCACAAGTTGACTTTAACGACGGACTTTTGAAAATCGGTAGTGAGGCTTTTGCCGAAACGGCATTACCGTCTATAACTTTACCAAACTCTATAAGTGAAATATGGAAGCAGGCTTTTTATAATACTAATGTTAACGAAATTCAGTTTGATAACGTTGATAATCTGAGTTTTGTAGGACTTTCCGCGTTTGACGGGACGCCTTACATAAACAATGCGAAAGGAAGTACAATTTTAGGCAAAGTTTTAATTAAGTACAAAGCCGGTAAAACAAAGTCTTCAATAGGTGCAAACAGTAATATTAAATATTTTGCACAAGGCTGTTTTGCAGATACCGATATCGAAACTTTAGATTTAACAGGCTTCAAATTTGAAAAGGATATGGTCCCGGACTACCTATTATTTAATGCAAAAAAATTGCATGAAGTAATATTACCTGAAGGGATTATATTGATAGGTAACCATGCGTTTGAAGGTACAAGCAGCTTGGAGTCTTTAATCCTGCCTGACACAACGCAAGCAATCCTTTCCGAAGCATTTAAATCCTCGGGTGTTTCAAATCTCTATGCTTATGCATCTTACCCGATTGTTACGAGTAAGGACTCGTTTGACAATTTAAACGGTAAAATATCCGTGTATGTAAAAAGTTATGCCTTAGATGAATTTAAAAGCCAATGGGGTACTGAAAAATTTGACTTTAAAACAACCAATAAGTTATTGAAATTTATTGATGAAGTCAACGATGCGATATATGAAGTCAGTGTGCCTTATTTCGGCTATTTAGATGGTAATTTAGCCATAGATGAAAAATATTCGATTAATTCGTTGATGGGCGATGGTAATTATTTATCACAAGGATATGATTTTAAAGGCTGGTTTGACGAGAACGGCAAGCAGTACTATCTCGGCGGCCTACTAGAGTTTTCGCTTTCGGATGACTGGAATTTATACGCTTATTGGGATATAGTTAATTATTATATTTATTATGAAGATTTTAACGGTACTCATAATAACGAATCATCTGTTACTATAAACGATGTTTTAACATTGGAAGAATGTTATAAAGACGGTTATATTTTTGAGGGCTGGTTTACAAATTCTGCTTATAACGGCGAACCGGTAACTTTATTGGAAAACGTGAACGAAGATAAGGTTTTGTACGCTAAGTTTAGCCCGATTCAAGTAGAAGTCAAATATGAAGTAGACGATTTCAGCTTATCAAAAACTTCTGATACGGTTACTTTTGGTGAGCGTTTCTATTCCCCTGTGCCTGAAAAGGAAGGATATGCTTTCGCCGGTTGGTATACTGCTGACGGAGTGCGTGTAACAGGCATTAACGGAGTAAGTATAAAAAAATGCGCTTTTCTTGAAGACGTTAAGCTTTATGCGCAATGGACAACTAAGAGCTTTATTATTGAATACAACGACGGATTAAATAGTTATGTTTTAGGTAATAAAGGTCTTACGACTAGTGCTGGTTCCGTTTTAATAGGAGACCACGTTGATTTAAACAATGTGGAGTTCGGTAAATTATTTTACAAGGACGGCTATATTTTCAATTATTTTGCTGATAATGACGGACAAGTTCTTGATTTTACGAACGGCGTTCCAGATTTAGGTAAAAACTTCAGCACGTTAGTGATAAGTCCGATATCCGTAGCGGAAAAATATAAATTTAATTTATATGATCAAGGTAATTTATATAACGTATTAACTTTTAGTTATGATGAGTTGTATGATTTTAGCATCAGTAGACCGGGATATGAACTGCGCGGTTGGGCTGATAGTAACGGTACTATAGTTTTAAATGAAATGACCGGAATAGTATTAATTGATTTTACTCCGGGCATTGAGAGCGACGGAGAAGTTGAATTATATGCCGTTTGGGATCCTGCAAAGGGCAAT
The DNA here is from genome assembly GCA_947178195.1 of uncultured Ruminococcus sp. Taxonomy (GTDB): domain Bacteria; phylum Bacillota; class Clostridia; order Oscillospirales; family Ruminococcaceae; genus Porcipelethomonas. The sequence continues at coordinate 2,983 of CAMWXM010000062.1, read as the reverse complement.
ATATTGTTTGACTCATGTGGCGGTACAAAAACTATAATTGATTCTGATTATAAGACAACATATTTAGACGTTATTCCCGACATTGCAAAAGAGAATCTGCCTGTACGTGACGGATATGACTTTTTAGGTTTTTATGATTTACCGAACGGGCAAGGTACTAAGTACATTAACGGTTCCGGTAATGGTATAGCCGTATGGGATAAGACGGAAACTTATGTTACGCTGTATGCTCATTGGGGTGTACATGTATACTCTATAAAATATAATTATAATGATTATATTATCAGGTCAAACAGTGAGTCGACTGATTCATTTACCATAAACAAGCTTAAAACATTCCCTACAACAGGATTGGAGAAGGTTGGATATACGTTTGCCGGTTGGTATGATGATGCCGGAAGATGTTTAAAAAATACAAGTGGTATATATAGGGATTTAGAGTTGCATGCAAGATGGAACGCTAATAACTATTCTATAACAAGTTCAACCTATATTACTATATCTTCAAATAACAGAACTTTAAATTTAAACAATATTAAAACGTCCGAGAGTTATCACGTAATAACTCTGTCAAGCCAAGTAAATAAAATTTTGATTTGTGGAACAGCTACTAAACCAATTGCTTTTATATGTAACAATTCCAACATTTCTATTTATTTGTGTGAAGTTTACTTTACCAGCCCGTCAGGATATAAGGCTATTCAAGCGGTGAATAAGCTTAATATAGTTGTTATTGGCGACAATCAATCTATAATTAAAGGTGCGGATGGATTAGCTGGAGAAGTTGGAGGCAGAGGGGATAACAACTATAATCACGGCACGCCTTCTAACAAATCGCCCAAAGCAGGTAACGGCACGGATGGTAGCGTAGGCGGCAACGGCTCCGTAGGACAGATTGCTGTTTATGCAGTTGAGCTTCAAATATCCGGATTAACTAATGCTACTTTAGTCATATATGGCGGCAATGGTGGAAACGGCGGTAACGGCGGTAACGGTGGCAATGGCGCGTACGGCAATGACGGACAAAAAGGTGGCGGCAAAGACAATGGCGTCGCTGGCGGTAACGGCGGTAACGGCGGTACGGGCGGAAACGGTGGTAATGGAGCGGTAGCAATCAGCTGTAATACTTTTAACAATCTATTGGACACTCTTAAGCTATGTGGCGGAAATGGTGGTAATGGAGGAAACGGCGGAAACGGCGGTGATGGCGGAAACGGCGGTAAAGGAGCAGATAATAACGGCTGGTTGATTTTCGCAACAAACTATGCGGGCGACGGCGGTAACGGCGGAGACCGAGGACATGGTGGTAGTGGTGGCGATTATGGCTTCAGTGCCTCCCCTATAAGTGTAAGCGTAACAAGCAGCACGTCAAAATCCTTCACTGTAATATCTAATACCAATGGAGATACGGGTAATTCTGGTAATTCAGGAAATGCAGGTTCAGGAGGCGCCAAAGGCAATGGACCGGTTGGTGGACATACTGGAAAACCGGGTAACTAAAAATATGATGTTTTTAGTGTTGTGAAAATAAATATAAGTGGGTTTGGAAATTTTCCAAACCCACTTATGTAAATTAAAAATTAAATTTATTTGGTTAGAGTTATTTAAACTGCAAGCATTTCTTCGCCTATTTAATATGTGATTTGCATTTACAATAAATTTGATGTTTACCGAAAAGTAGAAGAAGATATAATTTTTTGAATAAAACAAAGTGAGTAAATTCTATGAAAAATGAGACTCAAAAAAAGAATAAAGAAGACAAACCTGTAATAGCAATCTGTTATGATTTTGATAAAACATTAACTCCGGACGATATGCAGGCTCAAGGCTATATTCAAGCAGTAAAGTGTGATGTGGGAGAATTTTGGAAAGAATCTAACGACTTGGCTGCGCAAAACGATATGGACCAGAATTTAGCATATATGTTTCAAATGAATGAAAAGGCAAAAGGCAAAGTCCTATTTACTAAACAAACATTGGAAGAGAACGGAGCAAAGGTGAGGTTGTTTCCAGGTGTTGAAGACTGGTTCGATAGAATTAAAGCTTATGGTATCAAAAAGGGTGTAATTGTTGAACATTACATCATCTCTTCTGGTTTAAAAGAAATGATAGAGGGTACTGTCGTTGCAAAAAATGGTGCTTTTGAAAAGATATATGCAAGCTCGTTTTATTATGACAAGGATGGGGTTGCTGTTTGGCCCGCACAGGTAGTGAATTATACAAATAAGACTCAGTTTCTATTTAGAATAGAAAAAGGGGTATTAGATATAAATGACCAGTCTGTTAACGATTATTTTGCTCCAGAAGATATCAGGGTGCCTTTCGGGAATATGATTTATATCGGCGATAGCGATACTGATATTCCTTGTATGAAATTAGTGACAGCAAATGGTGGTTATTCCATAGGCGTTTATAATGAGGAGACTGCAGATAAAACAAAAGTATATAAGATGATGCGCGAAGGAAGAATTAAGTACTTTGCAGCTGCAAATTATTCTGAGAATAGCGAGCTTGATAGCATTGTTAAGGCAATAATAGATAGAACCATAACAAATCATATTGTTGAAAATTTACATTTTAGATGTAAAAAAGAAACAATTGAAAACGACAAATCGAATGGCGAAGCGCAAATAGAGAAAATGGATCTAATAATTTCATTAGAGAATAGTAGAAACTTTGCTTCAACACATTCAATAGTTAAAAAACTTAGTTTATTCAAAGACTGGACTGAGGATGAATTAAATACGATTTTTGATATTGCAGTAAATAATAGTCAAGTGTTTTATATTTTAAATGATATTGACATTAAACTATTTTTTATTGAACTATTAAAAATTATGAAAAATCTATCTGATAATGCTCGAAAAGTTAAAGAAATTATTAATGACAGCGTCTAAATCAAGAAAGATTTTATTTAATTATTTAATTTACAACCCGATGATTAGTCGATGAACTTTAAATATTTTAGCGGAATATCTAAGAT